>JAISZY010000105.1 GCA_031284375.1 Tannerellaceae bacterium
CCCTGCTTGTCGCGATAGTTGAACGTAGCGTCTATCCCGGTATTTTTCATATCCCCGAAGTTGATGTAGGGTTTGTCCGCTTCGCCGGCCAGTCCGGAATATGTTGCGGGCAGGAGCATGTTGGATGTTTTCTTGTCGTACCATTCCACGCCTACGCCGAATTTTCCGTTCAGGAAAGTGGCGTCCAGCCCAATGCTGTACGAATCCACGCTTTCCCATTTGGTGTCGCCGTTGCCGTAGCGCTGGAGGCGGTATCCTGTTACGGCGGAGGAGTTGGCTCCGTTCAGGTCGTAGTTGGTTCTTTCCGGGTCGGTGGTAAATTCGTAAGCGAAGTTGGTCTTACGGGGGATTTCCGAGTTGCCGGTTTGTCCGTATCCGATACGCGCTTTCAGGTCGTCGAGCCAGTCGCGGGTGCCTTCCAGGAAAGATTCTTCGGAGAGACGCCATCCTACCGAGACGGAGGGGAAGGTACCGTAGCGGTTGTTTTCCGAGAAGCGGGAAACACCGTCGCGGCGGAGAATCCCGGTAAAGAGGTATTTGTCGGAAAAGGCGTAATCCACGCGTCCGAATATACCAAAGAGGGCAAACTCTCCTTTGTAGGAGGATTCGGCTTTACGCTGGTCGTTTTGTTCACCCATATTCAACACCCAGGTGTTTTGGTTATATTCGTAGAGATAATTACGTCTTTCTCCCAGCATGGAGCGTCCTAATCCGTCGCGGATGGCTTCCGTACCCACCAGGGCGGTGATTCGGTGCACTTCGTTGAAGGTTTGGGTGTAGCTCAGGGTATTGGTCCATACCCAGCGGAAGTTGAATCCGGATTCTTCCGTCATGGTACTCTGTCCGCCGCCGCCTTCCGAAAATTCGGGTGTTTTTTTGCCCATGCGGTAGGAGTAATTGTTGGTATAATCCAGCCCGAAGCTGTTCCGGTAGGTGAGTCCTTTGTACAAGTCTATTTCTGCCCATACGTTACCGAATATGCGCGAATTACTCCAGTAGTTGCCTTCCTGACGTTCGATTTCGGCTACGGCATTCTGCCAGTTTCCTGTTCCGGCGATGACCGAACCGGCGTAGTTTCCTTGAATATCACGAACCGGCACCCAGGGGCTGGAACGGTATCCTGCCCAGGAATAGATGGAGGCTTCGCTGGTTCCCGGCGAGCGTCCGAGGTCTTTTGTCCAGGAGTAGGAGAAGTTTTCGCCTACGCGCAGCCAGGGGCGAATGTTGTAGGACGAATTGGCGCGTGCCGTGTAGCGTTTGTAGAAGGTTTCGATCACCGTACCTTGCTGGTCGAAGTATCCTACGCTCATGCTGTATTGTCCTTTGTCGCTACCGCCTTGCAGGGTTACCTGATGGTTCTGCATGGGGGCTATGCGGTCTACTTCGTCCCACCAGTCGGTATCGGAGAAGGGTACCATCACATTGCCGGGCGAGTAATCGGCCGGGTTGATGCTTTGGCTACCTCCGGCTCCGCCGGTTGTCATCAGGTTGGGAACGATAAAGTGGTCTCCCCCGTCGGCAAACTGTTGGTGGGTAGGTCTACCGTTCGAACCCATCAGGTTGATGTAGTTCATCTGTGCATCCCATTCCCATTGCAGTCGTTCTTCGGAGTTTAAGGTATCGTACCTTTTGCCGCTCTTCTGGAGGCCGAAATAACCGTTGTAGGTTAATGTCGGTTGTCCTGTTTGCGTGCCTTTCTTGGTAGTAATCAGGATAACCCCGTTGGCCGCTTGGGCGCCGTAGATAGCGGCAGCCGAGGCGTCTTTCAGCACCTGCATACTTTCGATATCGTTCGGGTTGAGGGTACTCAAATCTTGATTACGGGTAGATACTCCATCAATTACGTACAGCGGTCCGTTGTCGTTTACGGTGTTGATACCTCGGATACGCACCATTGTTTGTGAACCCGGCACACCGGACGTACCGATGTACACCCCGGCTGCTTTTCCTTGCAGTTGCTGGGAAGCGGAAGAACCGGATGACTTGAGCAACTCTTTGGTATCAACTACGGCTACGGAACCGGTGATATCCTTTTTCTGTTGCGTTCCGTATCCTACCACAACCACCTCGCTGAGGTTTTGCGTGTCTTCGTTCAGCACTACATTTAATACATTGCCCGATACCGAAAGCGTTTGTGAAACGTATCCGATATAGGAGAATACGAGGACGTCGTTCGCCCCGATTTCCAGAGAATAATTACCGTCGAAATCGGTAACCGTACCATTGGTTGTTCCTCTCACAATTACATTCACACCCAGCAGAGTTTCTCCCTTTACGTCTTTTACCGTACCGGTTACTCTTCTGGTTTGTTGCAGAATTGTTACTTCAGGACTTGCCGCATGGGTAGGCGGCGGGACACTTGCTCCGATTAACAGGGAGCACAGGGTCAAGGTAAACCCACATCTTCTAAAAGCTACTTGTTTGTTTGTCATAACAAAAAATAGGTTAACGTTAATAATAGCATTTTTTATAACACGGGTCAAATATATACATAATTTATATACTTCATATTATTTTGCGAATTATTTAACAAGCTTTCGGTTGGTTTGATAATCCGGCATTTCTGTGTGCGCGGCCTCCAGGTCAAGTTGTTGCAAAGTAGGCTTATTGAATTGCCGTTTGCCGGCGCTTTTGCCGTATCCTATTTATTCTGTACATTTGGCAAAATTTTTAAATCAACAAATTGCTATGTCGGAACAACCAACCATACATATACTTCCCACTATCCATTCGCCCGAAGAACTGCGCAAACTGCCGGACGGACAGTTGGTGCAACTCTGTTCGGAACTGCGCCAATATATTATCGACATTCTTTCCGAAAACCCCGGACATTTGGCTGCCAGCCTTGGAACCATCGAACTGACGGTAGCTTTGCACAAAGTGTTTCAGACGCCCTACGACCGTATCCTTTGGGATGTAGGTCATCAGGCATACGGGCACAAAATATTAACGGGCAGGAGAGATGTCTTCCATACCCTCCGAAAATTTGGAGGAATCAGCGGCTTTCCGAATCCTTCGGAAAGCGAATACGACGCCTTTATCGCCGGACATGCCTCCAATTCTATCTCGGCCGCCTTAGGCATGTCCGTAGCATCGGCCTTGAAGGAGGAAAGCCGGCAGGTGGTGGCCGTTATCGGCGATGGAGCCATGACGGGCGGACTGGCCTACGAAGGACTGAATAACGCCTCCATCAATCCGAACAATCTGCTGATTATTCTCAACGATAATAATATGGCTATCGACGACAGCGTGGGCGCCCTGAGCCAATACCTCGTGAACGTTACCACCAGTCAGGCTTACAACAAAGTGCGATACGACGCTTATCTGGGACTGAGGAAGATGAAACTCATCTCCGACCGCAATCGCGCCAGCATCCTCCGCTTTAATAATAGCCTGAAAGCCTTGCTTACGCAACAACACAACCTTTTTGAAGGATTCAGCATACGCTATTTCGGGCCGATAGACGGCCATGACGTAAAACAGCTTATCCGCGTGCTGAATGACATCAAAGACATGCAAGGCCCCAAACTCCTCCATATCAAAACCAAGAAAGGAAAAGGCTTCCGGCCGGCCGAAGAATCGGCCACCGAATGGCATGCTCCGGGTAAGTTCGACAAGGAAACAGGACGGCGTATCTTGTCCGATAACCTGAATCAACCCCAATTGTATCAAGATGTTTTTGGTCATACGCTGGTGGAACTTGCCACGGAAGACGAACGTATCGTAGGCGTGACGCCCGCTATGCCCACCGGCTGCTCGATGACGTATCTGATGAAAACCTTCCCCAAACGAGCCTTCGATGTAGGCATTGCCGAAGGACATGCCGTGACCTTCTCCGCCGGCTTGGCCAAAGAAGGCATGATACCTTTCTGCAACGTGTATTCTTCCTTTATGCAACGCGCTTACGACAACCTTATCCACGACGTGGCCTTGCAGAAGCTGCATTTCGTACTTTGTCTCGACCGGAGCGGATTGGTAGGAGAAGACGGAGCGACGCATCACGGCATCTTCGACCTGGCTTATCTGCGCCCCATCCCCGGCCTTATCATCGCCTCCCCTCTGAACGAATGGGACTTGCGCAACCTGATGTATACCGCATACAAAGTGGCCGCTACCCCCTTTGCGATTCGTTATCCAAGAGGAAAAGGCGAGAAAACAGACTGGCGGAACCCCTTCTGCGAGCTGCCGGTGGGTAAAGGAAAGAAACTATGCGAAGGGAACGACCTGGCCGTACTCTCTATCGGCCCCATAGGAAACGAAGTGGTAAAAGCCATCCGGATGGTAGGCAACGAACGCTCCGTAGCTCATTACGACATGATTTACCTCAAACCCTTGGACGAAGCGCTTCTGCATGAAGCAGGCCGAAACTTCCGCCACATCATAACGGTGGAAAACGGCGTCCGGACAGGAGGATTGGGCAGCGCCGTGGCCGAATTTATGGCCGACAACGGCTATACCCCCCGCATCCAACGCCTCGGCATAGGCGACACCTTTGTAGAGCACGGTTCAATCCCCGAATTATGCCGCCTCTGCGGTATAGACGCTGCAAGTATAGCTCAGGCAATCTTAAAATAGAACCTATATGAAAATAATCATAGCCGGAGCAGGAGAAACAGGCACGCATCTGGCCAAGATGTTATCGAAAGAAAGGCAAGATATCATACTGATGGATACGGACGAGGAACGTTTGCACTTCCCGTCTTCCAATCCGGAAATCCTGACCATGACGGGAAGCCCCGTCTCCTTCCGAGACCTGAAAGAAGCCGGCATAGGAAATGCCGACCTGTTTGTAAGCGTTACCACCGAAGAATCGACCAATATAACGGCCTGTATGCTGGCCTCGCGCTTGGGAGCGCACAAGACCTTTGCCCGTATCAATAACTACGAATACCTGCTCCCCCGAAACAAAGAACTGTTTGAAGAACTGGGTATCAACTCCATGATATACCCCGAAAAACTGGCCGCCGAAGAAATCGTAACCGCCATCAGCCGCCCCTGGACCCGGCAGTATTGGGAGCTGGTAGGCGGTTCGCTCGTTCTGATAGGCGTAAAGATTCGCGCCAATTCTCAATTGGTCAATACCCGCCTCATCGAAATATCCAGCGAAAACAAACTCTACCACATCGTAGCCATCAAGCACGAAAACGAATTGTATATCCCCAACCGGAACAGCTTGATTGAAACGGGCGATATCCTCTTTTTCACCACCACGAAAGAACACGTAAAAGACGTGCAACTCCATGCCGGGAAAGGCAATGCGGAAGTGAAGAAAGTCTTCATCATGGGAGCGAGCCGTATAGCCCTCCGTACCTGCCAGCTTCTGCCGGGACATATCCGGGTGAAACTGATAGAAAAAGACAAAGAAAAAAGCCACCGCATCGCCGAGGTCGTACCGGGAAACGTGCTGACCATTCATGGCGACGGACGCGATATGGACCTGCTCGTGCAGGAAGGCATCCGAGACGCCCAAGCCTTTGTAGCCCTCACGGAGAACGAAAGCACCAACATCTTGGCCTGTATGACGGCCAAACGCTTCGGCGTGGTAAAAACCATATCCGAAGTAGAGAACTTAGACTATATCCCCTTGGCCGAAACCATGGATGTAGGTGCGGTAATCAATAAAAAGCTGATTGCAGCCGGGCATATTTATCAGTTTTTGCTCGACGGCGATGTCTCTAACGTAAAAATACTGGCTTTTGCCAATGCCAATGTAGCGGAATTAACCGCGCGTTCCGATGCCAAGATAACCCGCAAGCCGGTGAAAGACCTTCACCTGCCTGTCGACCTGACGCTTGGCGGACTGATACGCAACGGACAGCCCATTATCGTAAAAGGCGATACCCATATACAGGCCGGCGATAAGGTGATTGTATTTTGTATGGATACGGCGATGCGCAAACTCGAAGACCTGTTTAATTAACGCCCTCAGATGCTGAATATCCGCTTTATCGTAAAGATGCTGGGCACGATGTTTCTTCTGGAAACCCTCTTCATGCTTTCGGCCGCCGGCGTTGCCTTTTTCTATGACGAGGGCGACCTGCACCCGCTCCTGCTCTCGTGCGCCATCCTGTTTGCCGCAGGATTGCTGTTCTACCTGACAGGCCGGCAAGCCGACGAACAAGTTGCCGGCTATCGCGAGGGGATGCTGGTCGTTGCACTTACTTGGACGCTTCTGGCCCTCTTCGGCATGATGCCCTTCTACCTGGGAGGATACATTAATAATATAACCGACGCTTACTTCGAAACCATATCGGGCTTTACCACCACCGGCGCCAGTATCCTGACCGATATCGAGGCCCTGCCGCACGGTATTCTTTTCTGGCGAAGCCTCACGCAATGGCAAGGCGGCATAGGCGTGGTCGTTTTTACCGTGGCGCTTCTTCCCCTGTTTGGAGGAGGCGCTTCGCAGATGTTCGAGGCCGAAACATCCGGTACGGGCATCTCGCACGAGCGTTTCCGTCCGAGGGTTACGCAGGTAGCCAAGCGTTTTTCGGGCATCTATCTGCTGCTCACCATCCTGCTGGCTTTCCTGCTGTGGATTGGCCCCATGGACGCTTTCGATGCGGTGAATCATGCGTTTACCACCGTTTCTACGGGCGGATACTCCACCCGCAATGTAAGCGTAGGCTTCTGGCATTCTCCTTATGTGGAATACACCATATCGTTCTTCATGTTTGTGGGTTCGGTTAGTATGACGCTGCTCTATTTCTTTTTCAAGGGCAACTTCAGGAAATTGTTCGGCGATGAAGAACTACGTTGGTTTTTCTTTATCATCCTGCTTTTTGTGGGAATAACAACGGCTTGGATATTGTTTAACGGATGGGCTGCCGACGTGGAGGAAGCGTTTCGCTTGGCGCTGTTTCACATCATATCCCTCATCTCATCCTGCGGACTGATGACGTCCGACTACCTCCACTGGGGCGCTTTTTTCTGTTTCCCGGCGCTTATGGTCATGTTCATAGGCGGCTGTACAGGCTCTACCAGCGGCGGACTGAAGGTGGGACGTTTTGTGATTATCTACAAAAACCTGTCTAACGTTTTCCTCAAGCAAATGCACCCGAACGCCGTGCTTCCGGTACGTATGAACCATCACGTCATCTCTGCGGACAATGTGTATCGTTGTTTAGCCTTTGCTTTTGTTTATCTGTCTCTTATCATGGCCGGCTGCTTGATATTAAGTTTCAACGGCAGCCATTTCGACGAGTCGATAGGCGCCACGATTTCCGCCATCAGCAATATCGGTCCGGGGCTGGGAGCGCAAGGCCCGTCGGGCAATTATGCCGGTATGGCAGACGTATCAAAATGGACGCTGTCCTTCCTGATGATTGTAGGGAGGCTGGAGATTTTTACCGTCCTTACCATCTTCCTTCCAAGTTTTTGGAAGCAATAAGCGATTTTTTTCCTACTTTTGGCGTACAAAAACAAAAAATATGAAATTTATTGGAATTATCCCGGCACGATATGCCTCAACACGCTTTCCCGGAAAGCCTTTGGCCGACATGAAAGGGAAGCCGATGATACAGCGCGTATACGAACAGGTAGAGAACGTGCTGGACGCTGTGTGTGTAGCTACCGACGATTACCGTATTGAAGCGGCTGTCAAAGCCTTTGGCGGAAACGTAGTGATGACCTCCGACCGGCATCGAAGCGGAACCGACCGCTGCTACGAAGCGTATACCAAAATAGGCCGTGGCTATCATGTGATTGTCAATATCCAAGGCGACGAACCCTTCATTCAGCCCGCACAGGTAGAGACCCTCAAAGCTTGTTTTACGGATGTCTATGTACAGATTGCTACGTTGGTTAGACCCCTTTATCCCGGCGAAAACTTCGAGAATATTCTTTTCAATCATAACTCACCCAAAGTGGTGCTGAATAAAAACCGGGAAGCCATGTATTTCAGTCGTTCCATCATACCTTATTTCCGCGGGAAAGTACATACCGAATGGCTGGCAAACCATACCTACTACAAACATGTTGGGATATACGCCTATCGTGCAGACGTATTGAGAGAAATCACCTTCCTGCCCCAATCCCCTCTGGAATTGGCCGAGAACCTTGAACAACTTCGCTGGTTGGAGAACGGCTACCGGATAAAAGCCGGCATTACCCATATCGATACCATCGGGATAGATACGCCGGAAGATATGGAACGGGCCTTGGAACTGCTTTATTCTTCCTGAAAAAACCGATACACCGTTATCCGGTGTACCTCCAATATTCTGGCTATCGTGCTTACCGGAACACTCTTATCCAAAAGTGCGCGGATTTCAATTTCTTTGCCTGTTAATTTTCTTGTTTTCGACAAACTCCCTTTGGGACGACCCAAGATAACGCCCTCGGAACGTTTCCTGGCCAAGGCTTCTTTGGTGCGTTGTGAAATAAGATTACGTTCAATTTCGGCAGATATACCGAAAGCAAAAGCCAATACTTTGGAGTTGATATCGCTCCCCAAGCGATAATTGTCTTTAATTGTCCAGACTTGCACCTCTCGATTCATACATTCGTTCAGAATACTCATAATCATCAAAAGAGTTCGCCCCAATCGCGATAATTCGGAACAAATCAGGATGTCATTCTTTTTCATCTTCTTGAGCAGTCTCCCCAATTTCCTGTCGTTTACATCTTTTGAGCCGGAGATAGTTTCTTCTATCCACTTGTCTACGTTCAGTATGTTTTTCTCACAAAATTGGTTAATTTCATAACGTTGATTCTCAACTGTTTGTTTGTCTGTGCTGACTCGGATGTATCCATAAACCATAACTTTTCCGCTTCTATGTCAATGTATATTTGCACAAATTAAATATAAAAAGATTCTATTATAAGAAGAAAGCGTCCGAATTGTATTTAAATTCGTTCCATAAATCAGTTAAATTAACATATATTGGAAAATTTGGTAGTGAAACAAGGTAATAAGGAAGAGCAATACGAGATATTGCTTCCTCAGATAGAGGCGTTGATAGCCGGCGAGACGGACATTGTAGCCAATATGGCGAACGTGTCGGCAGCGTTAAAACACACGTTCGATTTCTTTTGGGTCGGCTTCTATGTGGTAAAGGGAGAGGCGCTGGTTTTGGCGCCCTTTCAGGGACCTGTGGCCTGCACGCGCATCGGGTACGGCAAAGGTGTATGCGGTACGGCATGGAAAGAGGCGCGGACAATGGTGGTACCCGATGTGGAACAGTTTCCGGGACATATCGCCTGCAATTCCGCTTCCCGTTCGGAGATTGTTGTCCCTCTTGTAAGAGAGGGGAGGGTAGTAGGGGTTTTAGACATAGACAGCGACCGGTTGGGCGCCTTCGACCACACGGATGCGGCCGCTCTGGAACGGATTGCCGCATGGTTGTAAAAAATTAACCTCACATTATATCGCTTGGAGGCTCTGCAAAAAAACAGAGCGATGACCCGCGAGTGCTTGGAGGCATGTCTCAAAACTTTAAGCCCAAAAGCAAGGAACAAATAAGAAAGTAAGCCATCGATAAATCAGTTGGTTATGCTGCAATCCGGAACCATCCTTGGGTTGATTTCCCGGTTGCGCCGAATGGTAAAATATACCATCAACGAAGGAGTTATATCCGGCGACTTAAAATTGGTGCAGTGCTGTTCTCTTTACCGCCGGATGGCAGGGGTTGCGTCGGTCAAAAAGAAAGATTGTCGTAAATCACACGATATTACTATTTTAGTAAAAACCCAAACGGTAAATGCGTAGTATTACTATATCGCATTGAGAAAAAATAATTAAAAAAATCGTCAAATTCTTCACGGTTATCAAAAAAAGCCGCATATTTGGGGATGAATAATAGAAATAACAATATTACTATAAACCTATGGACTTTCTAAACTTGAATGAATCCGTTCAAATGTCTATCCGGATTGCCAAATCCATAGCCAGAGAATATGGGAACGAGTATTTTACTCCTGCCCACCTGCTGAAAGGGTTACTTCATAAAGAAGTGGGACTGCAAAGTTTTTTGTCTTATCTGGGGAAAGATATTGCCTATCTGGAGGAATGGGCGGACGTTCATATTGATGACTGCCCGAAGAAGGGATCTCCGTCCGACATACAGGGGAATGAGGAGATATTCAGGGTATTTGAAGAGGCAGACAATGTAAGGCTTAAACTGGGATTGCTTGAAATAAGCCCGGTATGCGTCCTGACCTCTCTGGCGCGTCCCGGTTCGGGATTCTCGTCCGACCAGTTGAAATCCTTCCCCATCCGCGAGAATGAAATTTTCGACCTCTATTTCAAAGGCGAGGAGTTGATGAACACGATATCGCCGGAATTGCATGAAAGCCCCGAAGCCAAAGGAATGGGGGCGATATATAAATATTGTATAGATAAGACGGCGCAGGCTATCGACCTGAAGTTAAGTGATATTGTAAACCGGGAAAAGGAAGTCAGGATGATGATGGAAATTCTTGGTCGCCACAGCAAGCCGAACGTGATGATTACCGGCGATGCCGGCGTGGGAAAAACGGCCTTGGTGGAAGGTCTTGCCAAAAGAATTGTTGAGCATAATGTTCCTACCTACCTTGAAGGAACTACCGTCTATGAGTTGGATACCGGCAACTTGATTGCCGGGGCAACCTACAAAGGTGAGATAGAAGACCGTTTGAAAAACATTATCAAAGAATTAAGAACGCTCGACCGGGCTATCTTGTTTATAGACGAAATACATATACTGCTGGATCCCAAACAGGGCAATACGGGAGCTGCGGGCATTTTGAAACCTGAAATGTCGCGGGGCGACCTGACGGTAATCGGAGCGACTACGATTGACGAATACCGGAAACTGATTGAACCCGACCAGGCTTTCAATCGCCGCTTCGAACTGTTACAATTGGATGAGCCCGGTATGGATTCTGCCATGAGCATGATAAAATCGGTGATGAACAGGTACGCCGATTTCCATAAAATAAAAGTATCGGACGAAGCAGTTGCTGCCTGTGTACGGTATGCCAAACGCTACACGAAAGACCGGCGTTTGCCCGATTCCGCCATAGATTTATTGGATCGTACCCTGTCGGCAACCAAAATGATAAACGAAACGGCAGCGAAAGACATCCTTGGATTCACCAAACAACTGGCAGAAATTGAAGAAAACACTGAAAAGAAGAAAGAAGAGCTGTTCAAGGAATTGCAATTTGTGCATTATTCCATGCAAAACAAGCTAAGTCCCATTCTGTTGGGTTTATTGACTGATGAAACGGACGTGAGCGAAATAGATGATTTCGACCAATTGCTGGCCTATATTCACCGTTCGCTGGATACCTTGCGCGAGGCGTCCGGAACAAAAATAACGGAGATTGGCGACCGTGAAGTGGCTGCCGTCATATCCAATAAAACAGGTATTCCTGTCGGGAAGATACAGTCACAGGAAAAGGAACGCATCCTGAACATGGAGGAAGTATTGAAACGGCGGGTGGTCGGTCAGGACAGGGCAGTAAAAGTTCTGGCGGATGCCATTGTGGAGTCGCGTAGCGGCTTGAACAAACAGGGACAGCCCATTGGTTCGTTTTTCTTCCTTGGCCCTACGGGAACAGGCAAAACCGAGTTGGCGAAGGCGCTTGCCGAAGCTCTGTTTAACGATGAAAAAGCCATCATACGTTTCGACATGTCCGAATTTAAGGAAGAACATTCTGCCGCCCTGCTTTATGGAGCGCCTCCAGGCTATGTCGGATACGAAGAAGGCGGGCTACTGGTCAATAAAATCCGTCAGCAACCCTACGCTGTGGTTCTTTTCGACGAAATAGAAAAGGCGCATCAGTCGGTGTACGATATTTTCCTGCAAATCATGGATGAAGGGAAGTTGCACGACCGTTTGGGAAAGGAAGGCGATTTCTCGAACGCGCTGGTGATATTTACCTCCAACGTAGGCACGGAATGGCTGGTAGACAAGTTCTCGAAAGGAGAAAGCCCTTCAACCGCTCAATTGATGGAAGTGATGGGCAGTTACTTTCGCCCCGAATTTCTTGCGCGGCTTTCCGAAATCGTACCTTTTGCACCCATCAGCGAAGACATGCTGTTACAGATTTTCAACATACAGTTGAAGAGCTTGAATATTCCTCTGGAAAAACAGGGTATAACGCTCGAAATAGACGGAGAAACCAGAAAAGCACTGGCTCAAAAGGGCTTTACTCCCAAATACGGCGCCCGTCAGGTAGCCGGCGTAATACGAAATTACCTGCGGAGACCTATCTCCCGTTTCATTATCGGCGGGAAAGTATCCAAAGGGTGTAAGCTGACTGTAAAACTGAACGAAAATCAGGAATTAATATGGAGCATGTAGTAATACTTAAATGAATGACGGTATGGCACGGAAAAAATTTGAATGTAAGGCTTTTTTAAAGCTAAAGATACCCAGAGAGGACAACATCATGGGGCTTTCGTGGGAAAGGTATGAACTGGTAGATTGCGATTATTTGTTCCATAAGGGGATGAATCGCGATGGCGAAGTGTGTACGGGATTGAAGGGTGGCCGGTTTACCGTTTCCATCATCGGCGTTCCTTCCGACGAACTGCTGGCTTGGATGTTCGACCATGTCAAGAAATTCAACGGGGAAGTAACGGTCATGGATACTTCCGAAGAAACACTGGAGCAGGTATATTTTGAACAGGCGCGACTGACGGACTTGTCCCTGCACTACAAGGCTGAAAACAGCCCCAATACGGTTACAACATTGAAAATGGTTGTTGAGAGTCTCCGGATTAACAATGCGTATTTTGAAAATTTGAACCAATGAACTACTTTGAACGTGTGATGAAGGGACGCCTGTTCTTCAGCAGTGAAAAACTTCCGGAACAGGTCGTAAAATTCATCTTTATGAATGAAAGTTACATCCTGGAGGAATTTCGTATCGGCTTCAGTCAGGAAATAAATCAGAAGGGACGCCCCGACGGGTTGCCCGTCGGAGGAATTATATATCTGACTTTCACCGGCGCTCCCGACTATTACATTAACGAATGGATGTTGCGTGAAAACTTGTTGCGCAACGGCGAGATACGTTTCCTTTCAGGAGATTTCAAGGTGACAAGCGGAGCGGAACTGATCATCTTGTTTGAAGACGCTTATTGTGTTGAATATAAAAAACACATACACACGTTGAAAGGCGGATTGTTTACCTCTCTCACTATTTCGCCGCGCTCCGTTAAAATACGGAACGAAGAATTTACGAACCGGTGGAAGCAGGAAGAACAACTTCCGTACTATATCCGGAGTGGAAAAACAGAATGAATTGAATTAAATAAATATATTACTAACTTCTAACAATCTAAATTATGGCGATGTTTGAATATGGCATTGGCGGGAATGTTGACAAAATTGACGCATCGGAAGCGATTGCGGATATCCCCCACAACCGAACATTATTGGTAGAGAAACTAACTGCGGATGAACCCATTCATCCTGAAAAAGCGGAAAACCTGGAAACAATCGAAGCGGTCTTCGCTCACTTCAAACCCAACAAGGATGTGGAGTTCGAGGACGAAAACGGACAGGAAGTAACCGAAAACTTCCGCTTCAAAACCGTCGCGGATTTTCTAATTGGAAACATGACCAAGAACAGTCCGTTCCTGAAAGACCTGGACAATCAGAAAGCCTTTTACAACAGGATACTTAAGCAACTGCGATCCAATAAGATCATGCAGCGGGCTTTGCAGAATCCGGATGCAAAGGCTGCATTTGTGGAAGCCTTGCAGGCTATGTATGCCGAATTGGAATCGTATGATGCCAAATCGGTTGAATAACAGGATATGATAACCAGTAAATAAATTTTACCGTATGGCAGAAGAATTATTGCAAAGAACAGAGGCCGCCGAAAGCGTAACGGAAAGACAGGAACGCAAGCAGCCCAAAGTACAGGAAACGAAGGAAGCTTCGCTGGAGCGAGCATTGGATAAACTCGCCAAATTCGGCGGATTCAGTTTCCTTGAATCATGTGTGGACGGGATTCAGAATCTCAATCCCGAACGGAAAGCGAGAAGGAAAATATTCCTGACCGACGAAAACAAAAAA
>JAISZY010000154.1 GCA_031284375.1 Tannerellaceae bacterium
CTTGGAAGAATCTATCGCCGCTTTAAAAAACAATTAAAAAGCATTATTAATGAAAGCCTCATTTTATCTGTTGATTAGCTGTCTGCTTGCGGCTTGCACCTCTGTTCGTTATATGGAGATAGAGACATACAATCCGTCTGAGGTTACGTACCCTGAAAGCGTCCGCAAGGTATTGATCGTCAATAATGCTTTGCCTCAACCTCCGGATACCGGATACGAGTTCAAATTCCTGGGGTTGCCTCAGGATACCTGTAAGGCAAATGCCGACAGCGCTTTGTTTGATGCTTGCAGGGCCTTTGGTACGGCCATTGTGGAAGCTGGTTTTTTCGATGATGTCCTGCTCTTTCAGGAAACAACGCGTAAGGATGAAGCATTCTATGCAGATGTGAAATTAAGCCCGGAAGAAGTAGAGTCTCTTTGCGAAGAGACAGGAACTGATGCTGTTATCTCGTTCGATCGCCTGCTATTTGATATGAAGAAAGAAGTAAAGGCGTTTATGGATGGGTATGTAACCGGCAAGATCAGGGTAGATATCGTGGGTATTGTCCGGAGCTATCTGCCAGGGAAGATTAGTCCGGACGTTACCGTGCTGGTATCCGACAGTGTTTTCTGGTCGGAAGAGGTTTCTGCCCCAGGAGAATTATCTCTCTTGCTTCCCGCTCCCAATGAGGCCTTGCGAGTAGCTGGCAACTATGTCGGTTCGAAACTATATTCCGTATTTGTTCCACACTGGAATAATGAAATCCGCTGGTATTTTACCGGATCCGGCGCACGGTGGAAAGAAGCGACCGCTTATGCTGTTTCTGAAAAGTGGGAGCAAGCTGCCGAACGCTGGCAATATATCTACAATAACTCCTTCCGGTGGAGTGACAAAGCAAAATCCGCTTCCAATCTGGCGCTCGCTTGCGAAATAACCGCCCGAATGGAAAAAGCGCTCGAATGGGCAGAAGTATCGTATAGTTTATTTGAAAAAAACAAGGGAAAAGACTATGCCCACACCCAGACACAACAATTTTATACTGAGAGACTAAGACAGCGGGTATCAAATGACAAAAAACTAAATCTGCAATTCGGAGAAAAATAGTACGGTTATTTGACAAATTATTCTTACTTTTGGCGCGTCTTTGAGAAGAAGAATAAGAAGAGAAGATAAATATGGGCACAAACAACGCAAAGGTTCAGTCGGTCATAGAAAACACATTTACTAAGGTCGTCAAAGCGCTGACAACGAATGACTCGGTTGCTCTTATTAGTGACTTATATGTGCAAGCAGATGCAGAAAGCGGCGAACTTCAGATCTTTGGAGAAGAGGAGGACCTGCTGGAAAAAGTGGTTATCTTCGATTGGATAAACAGTGAAGAGGAAATTTTTGAGAAGAAAATAAGCCCCGTCCTAAAGTCGGCGCTTGCTTCTCTTAATGCAAAAAGTCAGTTTAATCATGTTTGTTTTCTGCGTCCTTTCTCTGTGAGCCTTGTAGACGATAGCTTCAGCGTGATGGAAGAGCTTCTTTTTATTGACGACGACACGTTCCGATTGGACGACCCTTTGCTGAAAGATCTGGATGCCGAGTTAGACAGCTTTCTCAAAGGCCTCATGTCAAACCTGCCGAAATAGCTCAGTTGGTAGAGCAATTCATTCGTAATGAATAGGTCGCCGGTTCGAGTCCGGCTTTCGGCTCTTTTGCTTTGCTAAGAAGCAGATAGATTCGCACTCCCGAATATACATTTACATCATCACTTTAAAATGACATTGAATGAATAGTTTTCATTTCGCTGAGCTGATCCATCAGCAGGCAAAAGTATATGAAACACGTACAGCGCTGAAATATTGCAATGAGGAAACCGGAATATGGAAAAAAATCTCATGGCGTGAGTTTTCCGATCTTGTTATGCTGACAGCTAAAGCAATGGCTGAGTTTGGTATCATGGAATACGAGAATATCGGAGTCTATGCGCAGAATATGCCACAATGCCTGATTACCGACTTTGCAGCCTTTGCCAACCGGGCGGTGCCCGTGCCCATGTATGCTACTAGTTCGCCTGCTCAGGTGGAATATATCGTCAACGATGCAGAAATCTCTACGATATTCGTTGGAGAACAACTGCAATATAATAATGCCTTTATTGTTCATAAAAACTCTCCTGGGCTGAAACGCCTGATTGTCTTTGATACTAAGGTGCGCTTGTATCCGGAAGATAAGACCTCTGTTTATTTTGATGATTTCGTGTGTCTGGGTGACAATGCTCATGCCGATACAAAAGTAAAGATACGGATGAAAGCGGCGATACCGGAAGATATCGCAACCATTATTTATACGTCGGGGACAACGGGCGACTCGAAGGGAGTCGTTCTTTGTCATTCTAATTTTCTGGAGGCTATTCGCATTCACGGAATCCGCCTGCCGGTCATTACGGATAAGCAAACGTCGATGTGCTTCCTTCCTCTTACCCATATCTTTGAGAAGGCATGGACATACGTCTGCCTGTGTAAAGGAGTGACGGTAGCCATCAACCGCGACTCGAAAAGAATACAACAGGCACTGACGGAAATACACCCTACGATGATGTGCAACGTACCTCGCTTCTGGGAAAAAGTATATACGGGCGTACACGACAAAATCTCCGAGTATCCCCCTTTCTTGCAAAAAATTGCTTGGAGAGCCGTCAAAACCGGTTATATGCATAACATGGAGTACAAAAACAAAGGCTTGAAAGTGCCTCTATGGCTGAAATTGAAATTCGGATTTTACGACCGGATCATTTTCACGAAGTTGAAGAAGGTGCTGGGAGTAGAAAGAGGTGTTCTTTTCCCTGTGGCAGGGGCGCCTTTGTCGGATGAGGTGAATGTCTTCCTCCAGTCGGTGAATATCCCTATCGCTTACGGGTACGGACTGAGTGAGACCACGGCTACTGTCTCTTTCTGTCCGAGAGAAAGTTTTACAATAGGCTCCATTGGCGTAGTTATGCCTGACTTGCAGGTGAAAATAGACGAGAAGAATCAAGAGATACTGGTAAAAGGCAAAACCGTCACTCCTGGTTATTACAAACGCCCCGAAGCTGACTCCCTGGCCTTTACCGAAGACGGGTTCTTTCGCACAGGAGACGCCGGACGGCTGGATGGAGATGTCCTTTATTTTACCGAACGCATCAAAGACCTTTACAAAACGTCCAACGGAAAGTATATCGCCCCGCAAGCCATTGAAATGTTGATGAGTAATGATAAATTTATTTCTCAGATTGCCGTGGTAGGCGACCAACGCAAGTTTGTAGGCGCCCTCATTGTCCCCGATTTTGACATGCTGAGAGTCTATGCTTCACAAAAAGGAATACCTTTTACCGATGACGAAGACTTGGTGAAAAGCCCTGATATCTTCCGCCTCATAGAAGCACGGGTTGAGGAGCGCCAGAAAGACCTTGCCTCTTACGAGAAAATCAAACGCTTCATACTCCTCCCTTTTCCTTTCAGTTTGGAAAACATGGAACTGACGGACACTCTCAAACTCCGGCGCCGCGTCATCTTTGAAAAGTATGCCGGATTAATCGAGTCGATGTACAAAGAATAAAGAATTGCATATCTTTGCACCCATAATTAAAAAGCAATATTATGATAACATCAGACCAGCTACAGAATGTGTTGGAGCGCAGACAGGCGCTGAGGGGGTATCTTTGACATCGATGGGAAAACCATCCGCCTAGAAGAAGAAGAGCTACGTACCCATGATCCGGTTTTCTGGGAAGACGCCAAGCGGGCGGAAGCTCAGATGAAAGTCGTAAAAGAACTGAAGAAATGGATAGAGCTTTATAATGAAGTACAGGATGCCACCGAAGAACTCTCTTTAGCTTACGAATACGTAAAAGAAGGTATTATCAGCGAAGAAGAAGTGGATGAAACCTATGCCAGGGCGCTGGAGAAGGTGGAGAATCTGGAGTTTCGCAATATGCTCCGTCAGGAGGCCGACCAAATGAGCTCTGTCCTGAAAATTAACTCCGGAGCCGGCGGAACAGAAAGCCAGGACTGGGCCTCTATGCTGATGCGTATGTATATGCGCTGGGCTGAAGCTAATAAATATAAAATCACCATCAATAACTTACAGGAGGGCGACGAAGCCGGCATAAAAACCATCACCATGCAGATAGAAGGCGATTACGCCTATGGCTATCTGAAAAGCGAAAATGGCGTGCATCGCCTCGTGCGTGTCTCTCCCTATAATGCACAGGGCAAGCGGATGACTTCGTTCGCCTCCGTATTCGTCTCTCCACTGGTAGACGATACTATCGAAATAGATATCAATCCGGCCGACTACACCTGGGATACCTTCCGGTCGGGAGGCGCCGGAGGACAGAACGTAAACAAGGTGGAAACCGGCGTCCGCCTCCGTTACAATTATAAAGA
This sequence comes from Tannerellaceae bacterium, assembly GCA_031284375.1. Lineage (GTDB taxonomy): Bacteria > Bacteroidota > Bacteroidia > Bacteroidales > Tannerellaceae > DFXE01. The sequence goes on from JAISZY010000154.1 coordinate 4,393, forward strand.
CCCGGATACGGGCGAAACGCGCGAAATATTAATAGAAAACACCGAAAGCCGCTCGCAGTTAGACAATCGTGAGAATGCCATGCGACTCCTCCGCTCGATGCTTTACGACTTCGCTCTGCAAAAACGAATGGCAGAACAACAAAAGATAGAAGCCGGCAAAAAGAAAATCGAATGGGGCTCACAGATCCGCAGTTATGTATTCGATGACCGGCGAGTAAAAGACCACCGAACCAACTACCAAACCTCCGATGTGGGCGGCGTAATGGACGGCAAAATCGACGGATTCATCAAAGCCTACCTTATGGAGTTTGCCGGAGGGGAAGGTTAGCCGATCTTTTATTGAATTATTCCCAAATTTTCCTTTCCTTTGCAGCCGAATACTAAGGGGTGCTTGTTTTTTGTCTCTCCAGAGAACAAAATCACAGGCTGAGATTATACCCATGAACCTGATTCGGATAATACCGACGTAGGAAAGTGTATCTTCTTTAAACACTCCTATCCTATTCATTTTTAACATGTTTAATTTATAAACCGATTACGAATGAAAAGTGTAGTTTTATTTTTGGCCTCGCTTATAGCGATGGCTGCGTATGGACAGCAACCTGCCGATACGCTCAGAATCTCGAAAGATGTATCATTGGATGAAGTGGTAGTTACGGCTACCAAAGCAGTGCAGGGGATCCCCGTAGCTTATACGGACATCTCCAAAGACGAGCTCGCGAACCGGAATGACGGGCAGGGTATCCCTTCACTCATTTCCGCCTCCCCCTCTGTGATTATTACCTCAGACGCAGGGACGGGAGTCGGCTATTCCGGATTCCGCATCCGCGGAACGGATGCCAATCGCATCAACATCACCGTCAATGGCGTGCCGGTAAATGATTCGGAATCACACGGAGTCTTCTGGGTGAATATGCCCGACTTTGCTTCGTCGGTAGAGAATATCCAAATCCAGCGCGGGGCGGGAACGTCCACCAACGGGGCGGCCGCCTTCGGGGCTACCGTTGCCCTGCAAACACAAAAACTCGAAATGAAGCCGGGAGTCGAATATTCGCTCTCCGCCGGTTCGTTCGGCACGCTCAGGCACACAGTGAAGGGCGCTACCGGACTGCTGAACGACCATTGGGTGGTGGATGCCCGCTATTCCAATATCCGTAGCGACGGGTTTATAGACCGCGCCTGGGCCAGGATGGCCTCCTACTTCCTCTCAGCCGCTTGGTACGGAAAGCATACGCTCGTGAAGTTCCAAACCTTCGGCAGCGATGAAAAAACCTACCAGGCATGGAACGGCGTCTCGTCCAAGCACCTGGAAGAGGGCAAGCGAACCTATAATTCCTGCGGCGAATACGAGGAGGATGGCGTGATGAAGTTCTATGACAACCAGACCGACAACTACCGCCAACAGCATTACCACCTGACCGGCAGCCAACGGCTGGGCGAGACCTGGAACCTGAACCTCACCCTGCACTACACCCACGGCGAAGGGTATTACGAAGACTATAAGGCCGGCGCCAAATACAGCAGCTATAAGCTCACCCCCTACATCGACCCGGAGGGAAACGAAAAAAGCCGCACCGACC
>JAISZY010000035.1 GCA_031284375.1 Tannerellaceae bacterium
TTCATAAAATAGTAAATGTAGAAAAATTAACCTTCAATTACATTTACGAAATGATATATGAATCCTATGTATTCTATCAGGATGTATATACTTTGATGGTATTTCACTTTAATATGAAAAAAAACAAACATTTATTAACATAAAAGACAGTTAGCTGGTTATCAAATTATTGACGGAATAGGAACTAAGAGAACTCATCGAAACCCCAATTCAGTTTTCCTCCGGTAATACCGGATAAGAGGCTGTATAGAATATTCCGCCTCAAACAGCCGCCGGAAATACCCCCGCAAGAGGGAAAGCAAGCCATCCGTTGTTAGATTTTGTTAAAAGAGCAAATCATTAGAAAAAAATAGTATATATTTACCGCACGAATTGAAACATTCAGAAACAAAATAAAATGAAAAAAACCCTTTTCACAACAGTTTGCCTTTTCTTATATACTCTGGCCTTCTCCCAAACTCATCCGGAGGAGGGTATGCTGAATACTATATCTTACCTTTTTGCAATAAATAATGGTCTGTCGAGCACTAAAATCACCTGTTTGGTACAAGATCGTAGCGGGATGTTCTGGATAGGAACAGAGGATGGCCTCAATAAGTTCGACGGATATAATTTTACCATCTACAAAAAACAGTATGGCGATAGCATGTCGCTTGTAAGCAACCGCATCACCATGCTGTTTCCGGATTCTCGCGGACGACTATGGATAGGCACCAGGGAAGGGCTTCAATATTATGATTCGTCTTACGACAATTTTGTAAATGTATCGTTAAATCAGCCCGACCATGTGCTTAAACAAGGGCTATGCGAGGATATGATGGAAGACAGTAAAGGGAACCTATGGTTTGCCGTCTTCGGAACAGGCGTATTGCGCTACTCGCCCGAAACAGGAGAGAGCGTTTTGTATACTCCCTCGACCCATAGCCCGCACACGTCGCTTTGCAGCGCTTATATTTATTCGATAGAAGAAGATAAGAACGGCCATATATGGATGGGTTCTCAAGACAAGGGAATCTCCGTGTACAATCCGGCAACAGATACGTTCCAAAACTTCAATACGTCAAACAGTAATTTGCCGAACGATGTGGTTTTCGACATATTACCCCTCCAAAACGACCATATACTCGTTACCACCCGCGGCGGCGGCGTTTCGATATACGATATGGAGAAAAAGAAATTTATTACATACGAAGATGTCTTTGAATCGCCCAATACCCGAACCATTTTCTGCGCAGCTCAGGATGAAGAGGGGAATATACTTATCGGAACGGAAGGACAAGGCGTCTTTGTATTCGACCCCGAAAAGCGCGAACTGAGAAGATACCCGATACTGGAAGAGTTTTCCAGAGAATTGGACGACGCAAAAGTGAGTTGCCTCTATATCGGATATCACAACTACGTATGGCTCGGCCTCATGTACAAAGGTGTTTTCGTGGCCGGAAACGAGGATAGCACGTTCCGCATCATGAAGAAAATCCATAACAATTCAAATTCGCTCAATTATAACTACGTAACAGCCATAACTACCGACAAGGACAACGATATCTGGATGGCTACCGATGGCGGAGGATTAAATCGCTACCGGACATCTACCCGGCAAATAACGCACTACACCTACCGGAAAGGGAATGGGCAAAGCCTGCCGGACAACGCTGTGAGCAGCGTCTTTTGCGATAGCCGCAACCGGATATGGGCAGGCACTAAAATAGGAGATTTATGCCTGTTCGACAGAAAAACCGAAACGTTTACCCGTTTTGAAGACGGCCAACACGTCAGTATCCGTAGTATCCGGGAAGACCGGGACGGATTCCTCTGGCTGGGCACCAATTCCGGACTGATGCGCTTCGACCCGGAAAAGAAAACGTTCCAAACCTTTCGCCATGCAGACTATCCGGGATTGTCGAACGATTACATCACCATTCTTTGGATAGATAGCCGCAACCGGGTATGGATCGGCACCTACTTTGGCGTAAGTTGCATGGATACTGCCACCAAGACGTTCAAGGCTTACGGAAAAGAAAACGGACTGAATAGCCGGTCGATTTATTCCATCGGCGAATCGCCGGACGGAACGATATGGGTCGGAACGTCGAACGGCCTCAACCGGTTCGACTCCGTGCAAAACAACTTCTCGCCCGTTCCCATCGGAGCGCCAAACGAAATGTTCGCCGTCAACGGCATCGTGGCCGACGGAGACTACCTGTGGCTATCTACCAACCAAGGACTTGTGCGGTATTCCGTTTCCCGCGGCAACTTCAAGCGATATAACCAAAGTAATAGCGGCGTAGGAAGCAACGAATTTCTGCAGGGCGCTTATTATAAAAGTCCTCAGGGAGAGATATTCTTTGGCGGCACAAACGGATTGGACGCTTTCTCCCCTTCCGAAATAAAAGATAGCGTTACGATTCAGAAAGTATACATTAATCAATTAAGCATCTCCAACGAGCCTGTATTGATTAATAAGAAAATAAACGGCCGGGTTGTACTTACACGCACTATCAGCGAAAGCAAGAAAATAACCCTGCGGTACAGCGATAAGAATTTTACGCTCAACTTTGTGGCCATGGGTTCCTTCAAACCCTATTCGACCATTTATGCCCTTAAACTGGAAGGTTTCGACAAAGACTGGATCATGCACGATTTTAATAACCGGAGCGTAACCTATACCAACCTGAGTCCGGGAACGTATACCTTCCGCATCAAAGCCAGCAACGACCCGGAAGTGTGGGGAGACGAAGACACCACGCTCACCATCGAAATAGAACCGCCCCTCTGGAATACCTGGTGGGCCAAATCGTTCTACGTTCTGCTGGCGCTGGGAATAATCTATGCCATCTTCCGCATCACGATTATCCGCATCCGGGAAAAGAACGAATTGTACCTCGAACATATTAAACTGAAACAGCAAGAGGAACTGAACAACATCCGAACAAGTTTCTTTGTCAATATCAGTCACGAGTTCCGTACTCCGCTCACACTGATTATCGGTCCGCTGAAACGCATCGTAAGCGAAGACGAAAACGAAGAACGGAAAAAAGCCGGCCTCATGATACTCCGGAATGCAGAACGACTTCAACTTCTTATCGACCAAATCTTAGACCTGAACAAGATAGAAGAAGGACAGATGAGCCTGCACATACAGTCGATCGAACTCGTAGCCTTTGTAGCCGATTCCATCCATATATTTAACGAACTGATGACCCTCCGGCATATCTCTCTAACCTACACCTGGAACCCGGACCGGATAGAAATATGGTACGACCCCGATATGCTGGAAAAATGCCTGAGCAACATCCTCTACAACGCATACAAATTTACTCCCGACGGAGGAAAAGTACACGTGGATGTAAAGATGACGGAAGAAGGCAACATCCTCATCTCCATCCGAGATACAGGCATTGGCATGAACCGGGAATTGCAGGAACACCTCTTCGACCGTTTCTTCCAAGGGCATAGAAACTACAGCATGACGGGAACCGGAATCGGTATGCACCTTACCAAAACAATTGTAGAACTGCATAAAGGAAGCATTACCGTAGAGAGCGAGGAAGGAAAAGGCTCCTGTTTCTACCTCACCATACTCCCGGGAAACGCCCATTTCACGCCCGACGAACTTTTGGTGAAAGAACATACCCTTCTCTCGCGACAAACACTCACGCCCACGCCCATAGCCACACCCGCGCCGAAGGAAAAAATATCCGGAGCGCCCACCCTGCTACTTGTAGAAGATAATAGCGATATGCGTTTTTACATCCGGCACGAATTGTCCAACCGGTATAATATTGTAGAAGCCGCCGACGGAAAAACAGGCCTCCACCAGGCCCTCCACCTGCTACCCGACCTGATTATTGCCGATGTAATGATGCCGGAAATGAACGGCATAGAACTTTGCCGTATCCTGAAGTCTACTCCCGATACCAGCCATATCCCCATCATTATGCTTACGGCCTTAGACGGTATGAAACATCGCTTGGAAGGAATGGAATCGGGGGCCGACAGCTTTATTACCAAGCCCTTCAATACGAAATATCTGCAAGTGCGTATCGAAAAACTGATTGAACTGCGCCATAAGATGAAGGAACGTTTCAGCAAATCCATCTACATGGATGTGCAGGAATTGTCTCCCCTTACCAGCATGGACGAACGATTGTTGCAGAAGGCCATCGATTATGTGCGTACCAACATCGAAAACCCGAACCTGAGCGTAGAACAAATGAGCCGGGAATTGGGCATAAGCCGCACCCATTTACATCGCAAGCTAAAAGCCCTGACGGGGCAAAGTCCCGTGGAATTTATTAAGATGATACGTATGAAACAAGCGGCAAACCTGCTTAATACCGGAAAGCTAAGCGTATCGGAAGTAGGATACAAAGTAGGTTACAATACGCCTTCTTATTTCAGTAGTTGTTTCAGTGCGCATTTCGGCATGTCGCCTTCCGCTTATATGGAAAAAGTTGCAGAACAGAATAAGCCCGCTTCCGAAGACGGGGATTAATCGGTTTTACTACATTTGCACAAACACTAAACGTAATATCCATGAAAAAAATCAATTTGTCTTTGTTATTCCTTCTGGCCGTATGTGCAATTTACGGCGAGGAACTGAAACTATGGTATTCTCGGCCCGCTACCGAATGGGTGGAAGCCCTGCCGCTGGGAAACTCGCAACAAGGCGCTATGCTCTATGGAAATCCAACCCACGAAGAGTTGCAACTGAACGAAGAAACTTTCTGGGCCGGAAGTCCGCACCGGAACAACAACCCTAAGGCTTTGGCCGCCTTGCCGGAAGTGCGTCGTCTCATTTTTGAAGGAAAGAATATGGAGGCGCAGCAACTGGCGGGAGCTACGTTCTTCTCCGCCTCCCACGGAATGCCTTACCTGCCTGCGGGGAGCCTTCATGTGCACTTTCCCGACCATACGGATTATTCGGACTATTACCGGGAATTGAATATAGAAAATGCAGTGGCAACGGTTCGCTACCGGGCAAACGGCGTAAATTTTACGCGCGAAACCTTTGCATCCCTTACAGACCATGTAATCCTTATGCGCATTACGGCCGACCGCCCCAAGGCGCTGAATTTCTCCATAGATTATACTTCGCCCCTGGAACATACGGTAAAGGCCAAAGACGGTAAGCTGATATTGGTAGGAAAAGGAAAAGAGCATGAAACGATTCCCGGCAAACTGCGTATAGAAAATCAGGTATATGTAAAAGCAACAGATGGGAAGGTAACAGTAAACAAGGAACAAATCGTGGTGAAGGAGGCAACGACCGCCATCCTTTACGTGGCTGCCGCCACCAATTTTGTGAATTATAAAAGGATTGACGGAAATGAATCGAAAAAGGCCTCCGCTCTCCTCTCCGCCGCCCTGAAAAAAGACTACGAGCAGGCGCAGAAGGAACATATCGCATACTACCGGAATCAGTTCGGAAGGGTGAAGCTCCAACTCGGCGCATCGGAAGAAAGCCGGAAAGAAACGCCGCTGCGCGTGAGAGACTTCAGGAACAGAAAAGATATATCCTTAGCCGCTTTGCTCTTTCAATATGGCCGTTATTTATTGATTTCTTCTTCGCAGCCCGGAGGACAACCGGCCAATCTGCAAGGCGTATGGAATGATAAACTATTACCTTCGTGGGACTCGAAATATACCATCAATATCAATACGGAAATGAACTACTGGCCGGCGGAAGTGACCAACCTTACCGAAACGCATCTACCCTTGGTGGAGATGGTGAAAGATTTGTCCGAAAGCGGACGGGAAACGGCGCGCACCATGTACAACAGCAACGGCTGGACGGCGCACCACAATACGGACATCTGGCGGGTGAGCGGCCCGGTAGATGCGCCTTTCTACGGCCTGTGGCCCAACGGAGGGGCCTGGTTGTGCCGTCATCTGTGGGAACGCTTTTTGTACGCCGGCGATACGACATACCTGCGCGAGGTGTATCCGGCCATGAAGGGAGCAGCCGATTTTTTCTTAGACTTTCTGGTAGAACATCCCGTTTACGGGTGGGCGCTTACGACGCCGTCTTTATCTCCGGAACAAGGGCCGGGGGGCGAGAGTGGGTTCTCTATTGTGGCGGGTTCGACAATGGACAACCAAATTGCGTTCGACTTACTGTCCAACACCCTGGCGGCAAGCCGTATCGTGGGCGAAGATGCCGCCTATACGGAACGTCTCCGGGCGATGATAAACCGCCTGCCCCCCATGCAGATTGGGAAGTACAACCAACTGCAGGAATGGCTCGAAGATGTAGACGACCCAGCGAATCAACACCGGCATGTGTCTCATTTGTACGGACTGTATCCTGCCAATCAGATTTCGCCCTACACGCATCCGGCCTTGTTTCAGGCGGCCAAGAAATCGTTAATCTATCGTGGCGACCAGGCAACGGGTTGGTCTATTGGCTGGAAAATAAATCTGTGGGCGCGTTTGCTGGACGGCAATCATGCGTATAAGATGATAGAAAATATGCTGACGCTCCGGGAGTCGGAAGAGAAACCGGAAGGGCGTAATCCGGAAGGGCGTACCTATCCGAATTTGTTCGATGCCCATCCGCCGTTCCAGATAGACGGTAATTTCGGTTATACGGCGGGCGTTGCGGAGATGTTGCTGCAAAGTCACGACGGAGCATTGCATCTTCTGCCCGCATTGCCGGACGTATGGGAAAAAGGAACGGTGAGCGGTTTGGTGAGTCGCGGAGGATTTGTGGTTGCCATGGAATGGGATGGCGTGCAGCTTACAAAGGCGGAGATTTATTCCCGTCTGGGAGGCAATTTGCGTATCCGTTCGTATGTGCCGCTCCGGGGCGAAGGTTTGCAGGAAGCGAAAGGAGACAACACAAATCCTTTCTTTACGAAACCGCAGATAAAACAACCCTTATACAGTAAAGAAATCACCCCTCAGTGGCCGATACTCTATCAGGTGTACGAGTACGATGTACCGACGGAAGCAGGGAAAACCTACCGGTTTGAACGAGGGAGATAATTTGCGTTCAGAAAATACGGTACAATGATTCACGAACTCTACGACACCCTTTCCATCATCGTGACCGCCAGCCTGCTTGTGGTCTTCGGACTGCTGTTTCTGTTCATTGTCATTCCGGAGCGTCCCCTGCTCCGGAGCTACCGCAAGGCACGGTGGATGATGGCTTGCGCCTACTTGTTTTTTGCCCTTGTCAACGGAGTGGAA
>JAISZY010000216.1 GCA_031284375.1 Tannerellaceae bacterium
AATATTACCGAAGCATACAACAAAGCCTCGCAAGGAAATGGTTTCGACGAAGAATTTGTATGGAGCGATACCGAACGCGAACGGATACGGAAGTATGGTTTTATAACCGACAATCTTCATACCGACCTGCACGAATGTCTGGGGCATGGGTCCGGCATCATCCTTCCCGGTGTTGATCCGGATGCGCTGAAATCGTATAGCTCAACCTTGGAAGAAACGCGCGCCGATTTGTTCGGACTATATTATCTGGCCGATGCCAAACTACAGGAATTGGGCGTTATCCCCGACGGCGAAGCGTATAAGGCGGAATATTATACGTATATCATGAACGGGTTATTGACGCAATTGGTGCGGATAGAACCGGGGAAAAACGTGGAAGAAGCTCATATGCGCAACCGGCAGTTGATTGCTCGCTGGGCGTACGAAAACGGACAGGCGGACCATGTGATTGAACTGAAAAAGAATGACGGCAAAACATATAGCGTCATAAACGATTATCCGCGACTGCGCGAGCTTTTCGGCAATCTGCTGGCGGAAGTGCAACGCATTAAAAGCGAAGGAGACTACGAGGCCGGTAAACGCTTGGTGGAAAACTATGGCGTAAAGGTTGAGCCGACGCTGCATACCGAAATATGGAAACGCTATGCCGAACTGAACCTATCGCCCTATAAGGGCTTTGTGAATCCGGTGATGAAGGTGGTGAAAAACGACCGGAACGAACCAACCGACATCCTGTTGGACTATACCGAAGGATATAGCGAACAAATGCTCCGTTACGGTAAAAATTACTCTTTCCTTCCAACATACAACGACTGATTGGAAGAATTGACTAATTTTGCCTTCCGCGTACAGCCGCATCTTATGATAGATAACAAAATAAACAAAGAAATACGAGACATTTTTTCTGCCTATCTGACAGAGAAAAAACTACGGAAAACGGAAGAAAGATATACTATCCTCGACGAGATATGCGCTTTCTCCGGACATTTTGATATCTATATGCTTCATCAGAAATTAAAGGATACCAAGTATCACGTCAGCAAAGCGACGCTATACAATACGCTCGAAGTATTGACCGACGCCGGAATTGTGATACGTCATCAATTTAATTCACAGTTGGCGCAGTACGAATTGCGGAAAAAAGCCGAAATACACATGCACTTTGTATGCACCCATTGCCATAGCGTTAGCGAGGTAAAGAATCCCCCCTTCTTGCAGGGCAGTATCAATGCATTGAAAAACAGATTCACACCCGAATACTTTTCCTTATGCGTCTATGGCATGTGCGGAAAGTGTAGAAATAAGGAACAAAAAAAATCGCAAAAGAAATAAACCAAATTATTATAACAATATGAAAGTAGATGTATTATTAGGATTACAATGGGGAGATGAAGGAAAGGGCAAAATAGTAGACGTACTTGCGCCGGCGTACAACGTTATAGCCCGTTTTCAGGGCGGCCCCAATGCCGGACATACGTTGGAATTTGAAGGACGTAAACATGTTTTACGCTCCATACCTTCCGGCATCTTCCACGAAGGAATAATGAATGTGATAGGCAACGGAGTAGCCTTAGACCCGTTGTTGTTCAAAGAAGAAGCCGAAGTCCTGGCCGCCTCCGGCTTCGACCTGACAAAACGAGTGGCTATCTCTAAAAAAGCCCACCTCATCCTGCCCACCCACCAACTGCTCGACGCCGCCTACGAAGCCTCCAAAGGAGAAAAAATAGGCACTACCGGCAAAGGGATTGGCCCCACCTATATGGATAAAATGGGAAGAAGCGGGCTCCGCGTAGGCGATTTGCTGAAAGACGACTTCATGGCCAGATACGAAGACCTCAAGGCAAAACACGACCATATCTTTCTGTCGATGTTCTATCCCTACTATACAAAAACATTGGAAGCCAAATGGCACGACGCAACGGATTACCTGAAACGGTTCGAATGGATTGACAGCGAACACGTCATCAACCATTACCTGAAAGATGGAAAAGCCATATTAGCCGAAGGCGCACAAGGCACAATGCTGGATGTAGACTTCGGTTCGTATCCCTTCGTGACGTCGTCCAGTACAATTTGCGCCGGTTGTTGTACGGGACTGGGAGTGGCGCCGCGCCATATAGGCGAGGTGTACGGTATATTCAAAGCATATTGCACACGCGTGGGCAGTGGGCCTTTCCCAACGGAATTGTCCGACTCAACCGGAGAAACCCTTTGCCGGCAAGGATATGAATTTGGTTCGGTTACGGGACGAAAACGACGCTGCGGATGGATAGACTTAGTGGCGCTGAAATATGCCATCATGATTAATGGAGTAACCCAACTCATTATGACGAAGAGCGATGTGCTGGATGCGTTCGACGTTATCAAAGCGTGCGTGGCCTACCGGATTGACGGAAAGGAAGTGATGGAATTTCCATACGAAATAAACAACCCGATAGAACCCATCTATACGGAACTGCCCGGATGGAAAACCCCTATGACCGGGATGCAAAGCGAAAACGAATTTCCGGAAGAATTTAATGCCTACCTGTCTTTCTTGGAAGAAGAACTGGAACTGCCCATCAAAATTGTGTCCGTAGGACCGGACCGGGCACAAACTATTGTTCGAAATTAAATTAAATACAAATAGATTATGGCGCTTTATTGGATTCTATTTATCGGCATAGCCGTTATGAGCTGGTTGGTATCTCACAACCTGCGAAAAAAGTTTGAAAAGTACTCCCATATCCCCATCCCCAGTGGGATGACGGGAAAAGATGTGGCCGAAAAGATGCTGCGAGACAACGGTATTTACGACGTAAGGGTCATCTCCACACCCGGACGCCTGACCGACCATTACAACCCGCTCGATAAAACGGTAAACCTGAGCGAATCCGTATACAGAGACGGAAGTGTGGCCGCGGCAGCCGTGGCCGCTCACGAATGTGGACATGCCGTACAACACGCCACGGCATACGCTCCGCTGAAGATGCGCTCGGCGCTGGTGCCCATCGTTAGTTTCTCCTCCCGGATTCTGACGTGGGTCTTGCTGGGCGGGATGATTCTCTTACAGTCGTTCCCGCAACTCATGCTATTCGGTATTATTTTGTTTGCTGCAACCACCTTGTTCAGCTTCATCACACTGCCGGTAGAAATCAATGCCAGCCAACGCGCTGTTGTTTGGCTGAGTCAGGCAGGTATTACCAATGTGTACACGCACGATAAAGCGGTAGACGCCCTGCGCTCGGCCGCCTATACCTATGTGGTGGCTGCCTTGGGATCTTTGGCCACGTTGGCCTATTACATTATGTTGTATTTAGGAAACAGGGATTAAAAGGTAGCGTTGAAATTTTTCCAACCCGCAGTTCTTCACCGAGCTGCGGGTTTTTTTTTGCCTTCGGCATCCTTGCCGACAAAGTAAAGCATGTGCGCGGAGCGGAGGGATTCCCCGGACGCGCGGAGGGATTCCCTGGACGCGCGGAGGGAATCCCCGGACGCGCGGAGGGAAATCCCCCTCTATATCTTTCCCTGTATGAAAAAGAAGTATTTCCGGCCAAAAAGGTTATTTTTGCAAACTACTAATTATAAACGTTTACTATTATGTGTAGAAACATGTTTCACCGTTTAGCCACAGGAATCTTGCTCCTGTCCTGTTTGTTGTCGTGCGTACCGAAACAACCCAAGCAAGATGTGCTCCAACGCAGTTCGCCCGAAAAAGAAGGGATGCGTACCGTGGGAATCCTTCGCTTCCTGGAAGAAGTGAAATCAAAAGGAATAGATATGCATAGCCTGATGATTCTGCGTCACGGCAAAGTGATAACCGAAGGATGGTGGTATCCTTACCAAGCCAAACATCGGCACATCATGCACTCGGTAAGCAAAACGTTTACCTCTACGGCTATCGGCTTTGCCGTAGATGAAAAACGACTCAGCGTAGACGATAAAGTCATCGCCTTCTTCCCCGACCTTCTCCCGGCCAACGTATCGCCCTACCTGGAAGAACTCACCGTAAAACATCTCCTCACCATGAGCGTGGGGCAAGACCCGGCGCCCTCCTTCGCTTTGGCCGACGGCGATTGGGTAAAACTCTTCTTGGCCACACCCATCGTACACCGGCCGGGAACGGTCTTCCTGTACAGCTCGTATGCCTCGCATGTTTTGTCGGCCATTGTGCAGAAAGTGACCGGACAAACCACGTACAACTACCTCCGCACCCGCCTTTTCGACCCGCTCCACATCACCGGTATCCAATGGGAAATAGACGCCCCGGAAAACAACATGGGCGGATGGGGGATGCGCATCCATACGGAAGACATGGCCCGGTTGGGGCTTTTCTATCTGCAGGAAGGACAATGGAACGGCCGGCAACTCCTCTCCAAAGCATGGATAAAAGAAGCTTCGGCGCTACATATTTATCAACGCGACAGCCTGACGATGGAAGAAGAATTGCACGACAATTGGGCGCAAGGATACGGATACCAGATATGGCGATGCGTAAACAACGCCTACCGGGCTGACGGAGCGAACGGACAATTTATCATCGTCATGCCCGAACAAGACGCCGTGGTAGTGATTACCGAAAATACCGGCGACACCCAACAGGTGCTGCGCTTGGTGTTCGAACATCTGCAACCGGTAATGGTGAACGGCGAATATGCCATCCGCGAAGAAGACCGGGAAGAACTGACCGCCATGTTGAGCGCCCTGTCCATACCCGACCCCTTCCGTACCGACGCAGCAATGGAACTGCCCAAAAATACCGTCCGCGCTTATACGATAGAAGCCAACGACAAACAGATGCAAACCGTATCGCTCGCTTTCGACGAGGCCGGCGATATCCGGCTTACGCTCTCTACAACAACCGGCGTCTCCCACACCTTTCCTTTCGGAGTAGACGTATGGCGTTACGGAGAGACGGAAAAGCCAAGCCCTTACTTCCTCAATCCGCGGAGAAACCCCGAAGGACTGTTGCCGCTCGCCACGGCAGGCTACGGCAGTTGGACAAGCAAGGACGAACTCCGCCTCCGGCTACTTTACGTGGAAGACTATCAGGAAGAAACCTATACCTTCCGCTTCAAAGACAACCGGGTAGAGATAACGATGGCAAACAACGTAGAAGCGCTCCATCCGGTTGTTCTGACAGGCCATTTGCAGTAATACTTACCATTAATATATCCTATCATGAAAACAATGTATGTAAAAACGTTCTTTGCCGGCCTCCTTTTCTGTGCCGCAAGTTTACCTCTGTTTGCCCAGCAGACGCCTCCCCGGCTCATTGTCCGGGCAGACGATATGGGCGCCTTTCACTCGGCCAATACCGCCTCCGTGGCATGTTACCGGAACGGCATCGAGACCTCGGTCGAGGTCATGGCCGTTACCTCCTGGTTTCCGGAAGCAGTCAAGATGCTTCGCGAGAATCCCGGATTGGATGTAGGGCTACACCTCGTTCTTACCAGCGAATGGGAAAACATCAAGTGGCGTCCGCTCACGCAATGCCCCAGTCTGACGGACGCAAACGGATACTTCTACCCCATGATGTCGCCCAACCCGGCCTATCCGAAACAATCCCTGGCGGAAATAAAATGGAACCTGAAGGAGATAGAAAACGAATTTCGCGCACAAATCGAACTGGCGTTGAAGAACATTCCGCAAATCAGCCATATCACCGGCCACATGTTCTCCACCGGCTTCGACAAAGACGTGGTACTATTGGCCGAAAGGCTGGGAAGAGAATACAATATCCCTTCGGTAGATTACGCCGGCGCCATCGAGCTATACCATTTCTCTCATGTCAACTACGACGGGCCTAAGAAAACTCCGGCAGAAAAAGAAGCCTCCTTCCTCCGCCTGCTCAACACGCTGGAAGCAGGGAAAACCTATATGTTTCTCGACCATCCGGCCTACAACAACGACGAAATGCAAACCGTAAGTCATATCGGTTACGAGGATGTAGCCGCAGACCGCCAAGGGGTAGTCGATTTATTCACCAACCCCAGCGTAAAGCAAGCCATAAAGGATAAAGGCATCGAACTCATCCACTACAACGACCTCCTGAAACCTCTTCCGCGAAGCGCCTTCACGGCCGAAAAAGTAGACGGGAAAGCCATCCCCCGATACTTGGAAGCCGTTGGGAAAGCCGAACAGGATTTGCATAGCCTGATGATTCTCCGACACGGAAAGGTAGTAGCCGAACAATGGTTTGGCGATAATGCCGCCAACAAACCTCATGCGCTCCATTCGGTGAGCAAAACCTTTACCGCCACAGCCATCGGCTTTGCCGTAGCGGAAGGCAAACTGAAGGTAACGGACAAGGTGATTTCCTTCTTCCCCGACAAACTTCCTCCCGAAGTGAACGACAACCTGAAAGCCCTCGAAGTACGTCATCTGCTCACCATGTCGTCCGGCCACGATGTAGAGCCGGGCAATATCCGCAACGCCCCGGACGCAGATTGGGTACAGGGATTCCTGGCCGCTCCCTTTGTACACAAACCCGGAACCTTCTTCGTCTACAACAGCTTGGGCACGTACATGCTCTCGGCCATCGTACAGAAAGTAACGGGTCGGAAACTGTTGGATTATCTCTATCCCCGCCTCTTCCGCCCCTTAGGAATCGTAGGCGCCGTATGGGACGAAAGTCCGCAAGGCATCCACACCGGCGGCTGGGGTTTGTATCTCAAAACGGAAGACTTAGCCAAGATGGGCTTGTTTATCCTCCAAAAAGGAAAATGGAACAACAAGCAACTCCTCCCCGAAGCCTGGTTCGACGAAGCCACCACCTCCCACATCGCCTCCCTTCCCGCCGGACGCAGGCCGGAGCAGGTCAATGCAAAGACAAAGGAAAAAGACTGGCTGCAAGGCTACGGTTATCAGATGTGGCGCAGCAGGCATAACTCCTTCCGCGCCGACGGAGCCAACGGGCAATACATCCTCATCTTGCCCGAAAAAGATGCCGTTATCGTGACCACGGCCAATATCCGCGATATGCAAGACGAGCTGAACCTGATATGGAAATATCTGTTGCCGGCGCTAAAATAAACCGAAAAGAATGATTCCGATGAAAACAAAAACATGGATTCTGTTCCTTCTCTGCTTCATCTTCCCGATAGGAGGACATGCACAAATCGCCTTTGACACCTACTTTCTGAAGAAGAGTCTGCGGGTAGACTTCGCCCTGAGCGGAAACGCCACATTCCAGACGGCGGCCTTGCTGCAACTGCGCGAAGAGCCGGTATGGGGCGGCCCGGTAAAAAACCTGCTCGACCCCTTCCTGTACGGCGGGTATTATGTGAATGTGTATCACAAGGCAACGCAAAAGCTTATCTATTCCAGAGGCTTTAACACCTTGTTTGAAGAATGGCGCACCACGGCGCAGGCTAAAAAGGAAATTCAATCGTGGACCAACAGCGTATCCATCCCCTACCCCAAAGAAGAAGTGACGGTAGAAATCACCGGACGCAGCAGGGAGGATATGCAGTTCCATTCCCTGATGCAATTGGACGTAGACCCTTCGAGCATCTTTATCGACCGGGGAGGGCTGAAGGATAACAAAGTGACCCAAATCCAATACGCCGGCGAAACGTCGTCCAAAGCCGACATCGTCTTCCTTGCCGAAGGCTATACGGCTGCCGAACAAGACAAGTTCGCCGCCGACGCCCGACGCTTCGCCGAATCGCTCTTTGCCACGCCTCCGTACAGCGGACGACGAAACGACTTCAATGTATGGGCCGTGGGACTTGTATCCGAAGAAGCCGGAACGGACGTTTCCGGAAAGGGCGTCTTCAAACAAACGGCGCTCAACTCCGGCTATTATACCTTCGGACTCGACCGTTATCTTACTACGCCGGATATGAAGTCGGTGCGCGACGCCGTATGGAACGTACCCTGCGACGCCATCTTTATCCTTGTCAATGCCGAAACTTACGGCGGAGGCGGCATGTACAACTTCTACGCCATGGGAACGGCCGACAATGCACGAACGGCCGGCGTCTTTGTGCACGAGTTCGGACATAGCTTTGCCGGACTGGCCGACGAATATTTTACGTCTGAGGTAGCCTACGACGAGAACTTCTACAACCTGAAGTTCGAACCTTGGGAACCCAACATTACCACATTGGTAGACTTCGGCAGTAAATGGAAAAACCTCGTGCCCGAGGGCGCGCCCATCCCCACGCCGGCAGAAGGGAAATATGCCGACCAAGTGGGCGTCTTTGAAGGCGGAGGATACTTAGCAAAGGGCATCTATCGCCCAAAGGTACATTGCACCATGCGCGACTACGCCCCGTTCTGCCCCGTATGCACCCAAGCCATCGAACGAATGATTGATTTTCTTTCGGATAAATAACAAACAACCGCTTCTTTAACGATGACCTAAATCATCGTACAAGGTTTGAAGGAGGGCTTTGCCGTATGCGATACGTGCAGGTCCTCCTTCTTTCGGAAGATGAAAGAAAGAAAGGTCGCCGTCGTTATCGTGGGCTGAAACGCCGGTAGCATCCACAAAGCCGAATCCGTTGCTAAAGGTATAGAATGAAAATGCAGGATAACGCCGGTCGAGGATATCTTTGCTGAAGAGAAAATCCCCATGCGGAATATCCAACTGCCCCAGCAAAGTGGCAACCAAGTCGGTCTGCGATGCAATGGTTTCTATCCGCATCGGCTCCTTCACGGCTCCTCCCACCCAGAGAACAGGAATATGATAACGAGCCGGCTCGTACTCCTTCAGATGTTCGGGATAACGAAAGCCGTGGTCGGCAACGAATATCACCAACAAATCTTTCCATAGAGGCGTCTCTTTCAGTTTATCGATAAAGTGGCCGATGCAACTGTCCGTAAACGCTACCGAGTTGAGGTAAGGATGTTCCAGGCGATGATAGGGCACCTCGAATGGCTCGTGACTACTCAACGTCAGAAAAGTAGAGAACAAGAGGGCGGAGGTGTCCTTCCTTTCCGCCAAAGATTGGTAGAGATAGCGGAACGTAACATCGTCGTTCGCTCCCCATTTATTGAGTCGTTCGGTAATGGGAAAGCTCGCCTGAGATACAATCTTGCCGTATCCGGCGCTGTAGAAGTAACTGCGCATATTGGTGTAGTTGATATCTCCTCCGTACAACATTTCGGCCGTATATCCTTCCGGTATCAGGCTTTTGGACAAAGAGGGCAGCGTCTGACTTTTGGCGGGATACTTCATGATAGAGGTAGTAGGCTGCGCCGGATAGCCGTTCAGGACGGACACCAATCCGCGGTCGGTTCGGAAAGAGTTGGCATAAATGTTTGTAAATAGTACGCCCTCTTGGCTGAGCCGGTTCAATGCAGGTGTAACTCCTGCGTCGCCTCCCGTTGCTTCAACGGCATTGGCCGAAAAACTTTCCAAGATAATCAGCAAGATGTTGGGACGTTTGGTGTTGAGCAATTCCACCTTCTTGTCAGCAGACCGGTAAACGCTGTCGGCCGATAAAGGAGGAAGCAAGGAGTGGAATAGCTTTTCCCGTTTCTCTTCGGCAAAAAATTGGAATTGAGAAGCGAAATCCTGCTGCTTGAAAAGCGAAGCAATCAAACTAAATACCGGATTGATGGCCGAATGATTCAGAAACTGTTTGTTGCTGAAGTATACCATTCCTACATTAGCCGTAGAAGTTGTAATACTCCCCCGTATCGGAAGAAAAAGCAGCCCTCCCATCACAAAACATACCAAGGTGGAGAGCGTTCTCCGCTTTACAGGCGTAACGGGCATTGCAGGAACAATCAAGGTATTGAACATCCATATCGTAACGAAAGCATATACGGTAACCAGAATCGCCTGCCAGACAAGCAGACCCACCGGAATGCTGATTGCCGCTCCGGACGGAAATTGTATATAGAACAAAACCGTAGCATCCAAACGGAATCCCCAGAAGGTATAAAGCGCGATGTCGCCGGCAAAGACCATGGCTACCAGCAGGGCAATCACCCCGAAATAAATCTTCATCGCTTTCCGCAGATATACGCCCGGCGCCCATACCGACAGAATCGTGCACAGGAGGGGGAAAACCGTAATGTAACCGGCAATGGTGCAATCCAACCTCAAACCGTACAAGACAACTTTTATCCATTCTGCAAACGTGCATCCTTCGGCCAAATTATAATGATAAAGCATAAAGATCGGCTTCTGGATAGCCAATACCGGCAACCATCCGGCAAATACAATCAAAAGAAAATACAAGCGTTGTTTCATTCGTGTTTTTTTAAATTACGTCAAGAATACAGATTTTCCCGCAGACCGGCCACGAGCGGATCGGCAATATAATCGTCGTATTCCATCATTTTGTCTATCATTCCATTCGGCGTCAGTTCTATAATCCGGTTGGCTACGGTTTGGATAAATTCATGGTCGTGACTTGAAAACAAAATATTCCCTTTATACGTCTGCAACGTATTGTTGAAGGCCTGGATCGATTCCAGATCCAAATGATTGGTTGGCGTATCCAATATCAGCGTATTGGCGTCCCGGAGCATCATCCGGGAAATCATGCAGCGCATTTTTTCGCCTCCGGACAATACGCTCACTTTCTTGTGCAATTCTTCGCCGGTGAATAACATACGTCCTAAAAAGCCTTTCAGATACACCTCGTTCGTGTCGGCGGCGAATTGGCCGAGCCATTCGAGCAGGTTGTAATCCGAGTGGAAGAAGCCGGCGTTATCGAGCGGGAGGTAGGCCGTTGTGATGGTTTGGCCCCATTGCCAGGAACCGGCGTCGGGCTTCTCCAAGCTGTTGATGATTTGGAAAAACGATGTCATGGCACGCGGGTCGCGGCTGATGAATACAATTTTGTCGTTCTTCTCTACCGTGAAGTTCAGGTCGCGGAAGAGCCATTGTTCTTCGATACGTTTGCTGAGGCCTTTCACTTCCAGTATCTGATTGCCCGGCTCTCGGGATGGAGTGAAAAGAATACCCGGATAACGTCGCGAAGAGGGGCGTATCTCTTCGATGTTAAGTTTTTCTATCATTTTCTTCCGGCTGGTTGTTTGTTTAGACTTCGCCACATTGGCGCTGAACCGGCGGATAAATTCTTCTAATTCTTTCTTTTTCTCTTCGGCCTTCTTGTTTTGTTGTTGCTGCTGACGAAGGGCCAACTGACTGGATTCGTACCAGAAACTATAATTGCCGGCAAACAATTGCAGCTTGCCGAAGTCGATATCTACCGTATGCGTGCATACGGAATCCAGAAAGTGACGGTCGTGACTGACTACCAACACCGTGTGCTCGAAGCCGGAGAGATAATTCTCCAGCCAACCAACCGTTTCCAAGTCGAGGTCGTTGGTAGGCTCGTCCAGCAGGAGGTTGTCGGGCTGTCCGAAAAGAGCGCGAGCCAGCAGAACACGCACTTTCTGTTTGCCGGGAAGGTCTTTCATCAGGCTGTAATGCAGGTTTTCTTTTATACCTAAGCCGCTGAGCAGTTCGGCGGCGTCGCTCTCTGCGTTCCAACCTTGCATCTCGGCAAATTTTTCTTCCAATTCCGAGACACGTATGCCATCGGCGTCGTTAAAGTCCGGTTTGGCATACAATGCATCTTTCTCTTGCATAATTTTCCATAGCGTACTATGTCCCATCAAAACGGTTTGGAGCGCCGTATATTCGTCGAAGGCAAAATGATCTTGACTCAAGACCGACAAACGTTCTCCCACTCCCAGCGAAACCGTTCCGCGCGTTGGGTCCATTTCGCCGCTTAATATCTTAAGGAAGGTAGACTTGCCGGCTCCATTGGCGCCAATGATACCATAACAATTACCGGGGGTAAATTTCAAATGAACGTCTTGAAACAATATGCGTTTCCCAAATTGCAGATCTAAACTATTTACTGTTATCATCGCTGATATTTCTTTATTTTTAAATTGGATAGCAAATATATAAAAAAAACTGAAACTCCGGGGATAATCCCGACAATTCCCTTGCCGGTTTTTCTCCGGAGTTTTGCTTACCCCAAACTCCAATCAAAGGATGGACTTGCTTTAACGGGCTATGATTTTAGCCTCTATTTCGAGCAGGCTTTTTACGTTTTGAACGTCTTTATTCAGTTCGAGTGCTTTTTGTATCGCCCGGCGAGCTTCTTCCGTATCGCCGCGAAGGTACAGGGATTCGGCAAGAGACTTCTGTGGCTGCCATGCTTCGGGATACAAATAGGCGTTTATTCTGAAAACATGAATCGCCGCTTCCAATTCCTTTTCGCCGCTTCGGGACAGTACCATACCCAAGCTGTTCAACTCGCCGACCGATTGCGTGAGATGTTTTATCTGCCTGGCCATCCCCCGGTGAGATATGTTTTTATCATTCAGCGCTCCTTCGTCCAACCATTGGGATAGATAGATATAAGACGCATAATTGGGCGTATACCGGTTGCGAAGGATAGACAGTAAATCCCGTTCGAGCGAGACTACGGGTATTTCTACTATCCGGTTTACTTCAACGCCCTTTTTCGATAGAATAAAGGTGGGCGCCCGATAAATGTGACGGTCGCGTTCTTCCCTTCCGGGGGATTGTTTGTAAACCGAGTCGTCCGCGCTGATGGCGATGAGGGTGATTGCATCGCGAGGAAAACCAACGGCGTCTAATACTTTAATAAAACGAGGAACTTCCCGGCGACTGTCGCCACACCATGTTCCCAGAAAAACGGTGACGGTATAATCTTTCCAGTTCTCGTTTTTCAACTGAGCCGTCAGGTCCGGATTCGGTTCGTAATCGGCATAATTCTTGGCATACCATTCCGAATAAGGCGGCTTTTGGAAGTCTTCGAGAGAACATTTCCCCCACAATTGCGGCTCCCCGGTTTGCGCCGACAAGAAGAGCGGCAGCAGACAGATTGCGATAAAGTACATTTGTTTCTTCATTTCTGTTCGTTTATTTATTGTTTCAAAAAGATACGATTCCTGTTCGATTTACATTTTATCCGCTTATGGCAGTTGCACGGCGCCCGGAAGCGATGGCGTAGCGGTTAATTTCTTTGTACTCATCGGGGCAAGATACTGATGAGTGGGCGTAAGCCACAACGCCGAGTCCTTTAATTCCGGCGGCAAATACGTGTCGATGTCCTTTTCGAGCTTGCTTTTCCAGTTTTCTACAACCATGGAGGCCGGAAGATAATCGGCAGTCAGTTCGTTGGGTTTGTAAAAGACAGTACCCTTCTCCACATCCATTGGAATGGAGGCGTTGAATTTGGCGTTATCCTGTATCACGTTGTTGAGCATGTATATTTCTACGCCCGACGTTGGCGCTCCCAGCACATAGTCGTCGCTGCCGTTGTGGCTATTCAGGAAGGTATTGTGCGCTATGAATATACGGTTTTGTTCATAACGATTTCTTTCTTCCTTGGCAAAGCTGATAAAGTGGGGATTATCCGTCGTGGCGGACTGCTGAATGATATTGCCCACTATGACTGCCTGACCGCCCGACGGTATGTCTATCTCGTAACTGGCAAGTGAGTTGGCGTCGTTGCCGTCGGCAATCAAATTGCAGTAAATAAAACTGATGGCAGCCCTGCTTTTGATAAGATGCCCTATATTGCCATGATGAAACCAGCACCCGGATATATCTACCCTGCTATTCTGTCCTACATATATATTGTGTGAAAGGCCGTCGCCGTTGCCTCCGTATCCGAACTCCGAATTTCGCACCGTAAGGCTTACAGACGAGAAATTGCTGGTAAGGATGCCCATTTGATTGTGCAGGAACCGGCAACCCACCACCGTGAGTTGTCCGTTTACCAAGCGGATTCCGGCTCCGTTGCCGTCGGGCACTTTGGCGTTGCGGAAG
Source organism: Tannerellaceae bacterium (assembly GCA_031284375.1). Lineage (GTDB taxonomy): Bacteria > Bacteroidota > Bacteroidia > Bacteroidales > Tannerellaceae > DFXE01. The sequence goes on from JAISZY010000216.1 coordinate 13,763, forward strand.
GTAATCCCTTCTACGTACACCGTTCCTCCGTTTATTTTCCATATTCCCATTCCGTCTACATATTTCCCATCGGCATCGAGGATTACTTCACCGCCCACGGCGCGAATCACCAAACTGTCTTGCGTCCATTCGGCCACGTCGCCCTTGTAGGTACCGGCGTCGATCGCTATGATGGTATTATTGCCGGCTGCTTCGGCCGCTTCTTTTATTGTTTTGAAAGGTTTGTTTGTCCCCACCTGAATCATGGCGGCCTCTTCGCTTACTGTCGGTACGATGACGCCCTCGTTATCCTCAAGCTCCTCTACCACTGTTTCTTTTACGCACGATTCGGCAAGGAATAGCCAAACAAAGGCAACCAAGGTTCGTGCAAATACTTTTACTTTTCTGTTCATGGCGATATAAAATTTATTAGCACAAAATTAGACAAAAACCGGATGATGGCAAGGAGAAAGGTAAAACAGCAGCTTGTCGGTTGACGAAGTCTTTCATCAAGCAGGCGGAAGCTTCGGCACGTTTTCGGATAAGGATGCGGTAAACCCCGTATTGGGGAGTTGTGATATTTCCCATACATTTGTGGGTTATCACCATCGTGGCGAGTCGTTTTGTTGGTTTCGTGGATTTGTATGGGATGATGCTTGGGGTAATATAGACGAATCATAGACGTTCAGAGAGATTTCAGAGAGAATCAGATGGCCGGGGGGGGGAGAGTTCCATCTGTCGGGTAAGAGTTCGGCCAGGTCTTTGCTGTAGTCCTTGTCGTACTCATGGATATGGTTTAGCACATGGACGAGCCAGGCACGGAAATTGACTTCTGCCGCTTTACAGCAACCTAAGAGAGAATAGAACAAAGCGGCATCTTCGGCTGCCGAGTGGTTCCCGCAGAATAAATAGTACCTTCCTCATATCCGCCGGACAAGGATAGAGATAATACTGCATCGTTTCATCTAAAGAGAACATCCCCTTACCGCTTTAGCAAGAGTAACGAACGCAGTAATTCGAAATCCACACGCCCGGATAAGGTCAACCTTGTCCCATCAGGATACGTTAGTTCACAACCAGGCGCCGCCGCTGAGGGGGAAGAGAATGGAACCGGAAAATCTTCTTTATCAGCGCTCCCCTCTATCACGAAGGGAACAAAACCCTGAATGGGCGCTTTGGCTATTTTCTTTTGCCAATAATAGAACTTGGCTTCATGCAAACCCTCATTTGAACAAAAATCTCGTACACTTAAACCCGATGATTGGTAACGTTCATATATTTTCTCAAAGGT
>JAISZY010000267.1 GCA_031284375.1 Tannerellaceae bacterium
CGGCCCGTAATTGCTAACGCAGTTAAGCAATCCAGAAAACCCGATACGTTGTTTTGATACAATTTTTTCGAATTGACGACGGGGGGTGCGTTGTTTTATCCGCACCTTGCCTTTGAGCGTGTATTTCCTTTAATAGTTAAACCCGAAGGCCCACAAGGGAACAATATTGCCGTAACCATATTCAATATCATCCTTAACAACAAAGGCGTTATCTATTCCTTCTATTTGTTTCTGACCTTTGCCTTTCCCCCCTACTTCAAATGTGTAGTCATTAATTTGGAAATCCGACTTTTCCGATGAAAAGACACTGTTTCTTACTGCCATTTGACTGAAGAACAACGTTTCCCGCAGGTTTCCGATATTGGGTGAACCTTCGGCGAGCGAATAGATTAGATTGGTATTGCCCAAATATACCTTCTCCACTTTACCGAGCAACCGGATACCTTTGGTACTGTTGCGAAGCTGTGAAATGATTCCGGCTTTTTCAAGATACCATAGAAAATTGACCACCTGATTGCGATGGATATCAATCATTTCGGAAATCTTCGTGAAGTTAGGTTTGAATGGAGCGCTTTGAGAAATGATGTACAATAGTTGTTTCATCTTTTTTGCAGTGGCTACATTCATTCCCGCAAAAAAGGGTATGTCCGTTTCTAATGCGACATGGACTACATTACGTATCCGTTCGCTATATCCCGTTTCCTTGTAGAAAGGGTAATAACCGCTCTCTACGTACTCCTTGAAAACCGGTAGAGGATGTGCAATTTCTTTCAATTCTACTCTATTCCCGACAATCTCCTGCAAAGTGTAAACCGGCAGTTGCAGTCCCCGCGACATATTCAGGTATTCGCGGAAGGACATTCCCCACAGGTGATGGGTCAGCACACGTCGGCTAAGGTCGTCCGTTCCCTTGTAGATATCGAGTATCGAGGAACCGGTAAATACTACCTGCATATCGGGAAAATAGTCGTACATCATTTTCAATTCCTTAGACCATCCTTCATATTTATGGATTTCATCAATGAAAAGATGTTTGCCGCCATTCTTATGAAAGGTAGAAGCCAAATCGAATAGCTTATTATTTGAGAAATAGAGGTCGTCTGCGTTGATGTACAGGGAATCAGCCAAGTTGTGGTTTAACTTGATATGTTGCAACAGCATCGTAGTTTTACCAACGCCACGCGCCCCGACGATAGCTGTCATGCGGCTGTTCCAATCCACTTCGCCATGCAGATAACGCAGGTAAGTAGTGTTTGTTTGGTCGAGCAACCACTTGAAGCGTTCATATAACTTTTCCATTTCTTTTGCCATTTTAGTTCGTCCGGCAAAGATATGCAAGAACGCTGAGTAAAAGCAGCAATTTAAGGGAATAACGCTATTCGAATTTAGCAATCGTACCTCGTCATTGCGAACCCGAAGGGTGAAGCAATCCAGAATAGCGTGGGGGAACCTGGATTGCTTCACTTCGTTCGCAATGACGACGCCACGCTACGCCGGATTGCTTCACTTCGTTCGATGATGACGGGGCGGGTTGTTTTATGGTACGACGACGGTTGTTATTTTACTTGTTTTATAGCCGGCTCTTGTGGCAACGATTTGTATGGTATCGTTTATCTTCAGATTCTGAACAGGCCCGGTGTAGATAAGCCAATTGGGGCCGATGGAGGCATGGCCGCTTCCGGCTGACCGCATATTGTCCCAGAAAAGCTTTGCCGTGAAGGTACTCCAGGTTTAATTTCATACTTTTGTTTGCTTTTTGAAGTAAATACTAATAAATTCTTGATGTTTTGCTTTGAAGTGCGCCACGGCAGATGAGGGAACATTTGTCGTGGTTTTTTTTTCGTTTACAGGATGTGGTGTTTCATGGGCAAAAGGATTTATGGATGAATAGTTACGTAATTATTCTCTTCGTTCTTCTTCATTCGGAAGGGGTGAACTTGTTGCAACAGACGCAGGATTTCGTCAATACCGTCGCGCTGGCGGAATTTAACCGTATACCGCCACCCAAGCATTATCGTATCTTTTACCTCTATGCGGATGTCATAATAAAGTTCCAACTTCTTTACGATGTTTTCCAAAGCTTCGTCTTCAAAGCTATAAATACCTTCTTTCCATAAAAAATAGTTGGGGTCTGTTATATCGGTCAGTTCCATTTGGCCATCCCGAATGGTTAGCTCATGATTGGGTTCTAAGGCGACCTTCTCCGACGGACGGGAAATATTCCGTACCTGCAAACTGCCTTCCGGAAGACTGATACGGCTAAAGTCTTCCTGAGGATAATGATATAGATTGAACGTTGTACCCACTATACGGAGTTCTATATCTCCGGCAGATACAATAAACGGTCTGTCTGCATCTTTTGTCACGTTGAAAAAAGCTTCGCCTTCTACGGCAACCCGTCTCTCTCCTTTGGCAAATACGGCCGGATAGCTTAATCGCGTTTGGGCATTGAGCCATACCGTCGTTCCGTCTTCGAGCGTAAAAGATAGCCGTTGTCCTGCCGGAACATACAGGGTGTGGAGGCGCGTCGTTTCCTGACCGGAAAAATATCGTTCGGCAAACAACCAGGTAACGAACATCAGACCGGCGGCTATGGAGGCGTACGATAGGATATGTCTGGATGTTTTTATCCGGGCTTTTCGCTGTGCTTTCGCAACAAACTTTTTAAAGTCGGCCGCCGCCCGTTCTTTATCGTCGGGATGCGCCGCCCAATCCAACAGCGTGTCTAAATGGCGGTAACGGATAAAGGCATCTTTCAAAGCGCTGTCGGAAGAAACTTTGCGTATCAACTCGTCTCCTTCTTCCGGAGATAATTCACCTTGGTAATATTTTCGGATTTGTTCGTCCATCATCTGCTTTATAAGAATAACGGATGAGGCGGAAAAATCCGCTAAAGGTGCCCTAAAGTTGGCTAAATCTTTTTTTTTGAGGTGGCGGAGAAAATATCCGACCGTACGATAGAGGAAGAAATGATAGTCGTTTATTTCCGGCAAATACCCTGTCGCCCCTCTTTCTACATTTTGTCAAACTATCAATTTGTTAGATTTGGTAACGAAAAAAAACCGTTTTTTGCCGCTCAACCCTCTGCAAATCTTCAAAAACGCTTAGATTT
>JAISZY010000041.1 GCA_031284375.1 Tannerellaceae bacterium
AAATGTCATTGTAATGATTTTAAAAATGATCACAATGAATTTCCGAAGCGATGCTTATGAAAACTTAAAGACAATGCGAATTATAAAAATTTCACCCATAAGTAACATTTTTTACGAATACAAACTGGCTTTTGAGTGTAATTAAGGAAAATGTCATATTGCTGCATTTATGCCTGAATATATGCCCCATTATTGTTTCTGTGTATATCTATACGCCTTAAAGATGATTACGCTCCAATAAATACAGCATTTTGTATTTTTCAAACCCTGAAATCTAAGCGTTTTTGAAGATTGATGGAGGGTTGGAGCGGCAAAAAGCGGTTTTTTTCGTTACCAAATCTGACAAATGGATAGTCGTGACAAAATGCAGAACGAGAGGCGACATACGGTCGGATATTTTTCATAGCGCCTCAAAAAAAGATTTAACCGGTTTTTGGGATGAAACTTTCCGGACAACGATGGAGTCATAAAGGAGCAGAAACTATGCTGCAACTATGGGTTACAGCTATGAACGGCTTATGGCATAAAGTAATGGACATCTGTAAAAAAACACATTTAGGAATGCCTGCATGAAGGGCGGCAATTTGAAATGCACCCGAATTTTTGTTTTTCTGCGTATAACCGGACTGTTTTATGTATTTTTGCAGACAAATCACCCATAAAACATTGACCCATGGTAAAGATATTTACAACAGAAAAAGTAAAGGAACTTGATGAGTACACCATTTCGCATGAACCAATCCGTCCCATAGACTTGGTGGAACGAGCTGCGAGTGTTTTTGTCGGCGAATTTGTGCGTCGTTATACGAAACAAAATCGTGTGATTGTATTTGCCGGACAAGGAAACAATGGCGCCGATGCGTTGGCTATTTCCCGACTTTTATTGGAGGAGTCGTTCGAAAGAGTGGAGACCTATCTGTTCAATCCTCCTTCCGGGACGTTGTCGGAAGCGTGCGAACAAAGTAAACGAAACCTGTTTGAAGTGCACGATAACGTAGTATTTAAAGAAATAGAAGCAAAATTCATCCCCCCCATATTGAGCGAACTGGATATCGTGATAGATGGATTGTTCGGTTCGGGACTGAATCGCCCGCTATCGGGTGGTTTCGCGGCTGTGGTTAAGTACATCAATCAGTCTAAGGCTACCGTGATTTCTATCGACCTGCCTTCCGGTTTGTTTGGCGAAGACAACAGGGAGAATACTCCGGATACCATTATTCACGCCGATGTTACACTCACGTTCGGGTTTCCCAAATTAGCCTTTTTCTTGCCCGAAAACGAATCTTACGTCGGCAAATGGAAAATACTGGATATCGGTATCCATCCAAATGGTATTGCCGATACCCCTACCTTTTATTATCAAACAACGGAAGATGATGCCGGCAAGGCGCTCCCTCCCCGCAGCAAATTTGCTCATAAGGGAATGTTCGGACATGCATTACTTATTGCCGGGAGTCGGGGGAAAATGGGTGCATCGTTGCTTGCTGCCAAAGCCTGCCTGCGTAGCGGCGCCGGATTATTGACGGTTCATATTCCTGCCGATGGGGAGAATATCTTGCAAACGGCTTTTCCGGAAGCTATGCTCAGCCTTGATGTCCAACCCGATTACGTTTCTACTTTGCCCGATATAACGCCATATTCGGCTATTGGCATCGGGCCGGGATTGGGTAAGCATCCCGCGTCGGGAGCCCTTCTGAAAACATTGTTTCGGCAATCATCCTGTCCGCTCGTAATAGATGCCGATGCTCTCAACCTGATTGCATCCAACGAAGAATGGATAGGAGATATCCCTCATAGAAGCATCTTAACGCCTCATCCCAAAGAGTTCGACCGCTTGGTTGGCGCAAGCAATTCTTCGTACGAACGGCTGATGAAAGCGCAGGCTTTTGCTGTCGAACATACGCTCATCGTGGTTCTGAAAGGCGCCCATACGGCCACTTGTACTCCCGACGGAAATATATACTTCAATAATAGCGGCAATCCGGGTATGGCAACTGCCGGAAGCGGCGATGTTCTGACCGGGATTATACTTGGATTACTTGCCGCAGGTCATCAGCCGGAAGAGGCTGCGCAGATAGGTGTGCTTATTCATGGAACAGCCGGCGACTTGGCAGCCATATACCAGTCGGAAGAAAGTTTGATAGCCGGCGATATCATCGAAAAACTTGGCAAAGCATTTAAGCAAATGCACGAATAAAACACTCTCTGCCGTGGCGGAAAGCAATCAGCGTATGGCAAAAAAGGAAGACTGTATGGCTTGCCGGAAAGCAAGTACGCCGGTTGGGTTTAGTTCTACATTCATTTCGCGGCCATCGGGCAGATATACCACAGCGTGGCGGGGGGCTGTATATTTCAGCAGTTTGCGGTTATAGCCGTCCGTTTTCAGGCTCCAACTGTTATCCTCTTTGCCGAAGATAAACTCGGCGGTGCGATTATCTCCTTCTTTCCGGATGATGTATCCGTTGGTTTTCTTTTCTACCGTATACATACCGTCTTTCCCTTTTATGGTTTTGGTAGCAAAGTCGGCAAGCGGGTTTTCTCCCGTCCAAAATTCTATCGAATTAAGAATGGTTATATCCAGAAAAAATGTAACCTCATATACGGGAATGATCCACAAAGCAAGAAATACCACCTCGTTCGCCCATTTATCACCAATCGAATTGTTCCATTCTTTTATTTTGTGAAATACAGGAAAAGATCCTATACAAGAAGACAATAAAATACCGGCAGATACCGATACGGCCAGAACCAATGCAATGTTTTTCTTTTTCATATCCTATAGGTTTAATTGATTGTGTGAGGGCAAAGATACAAAAAAATTCCTTAACCCCAACGCCTTGTCGGTCATTTAACCGATATGCAAACCCCAAAACAAAAAACCTACAAATCAATAATTTGTAGGTTTTTTGTTCGTTTATTGTCTGTTCTT
>JAISZY010000213.1 GCA_031284375.1 Tannerellaceae bacterium
TGGGACGGCGCCAAATGGAACGTGGCAGGAGGAGGAGTAAAGTGGTTCTATATGCCTGCCTGCAATATACCTGCCGCATCAGGAGCAACAAACCAGACGTTCAATTTGTACGAACAATACCAAAAACAGTTCGAAGAATCGCTTAACCCCTCCCTCTGGAGAAGTAGCAATAATTCGCTCTCACGTATTCCCTCTCCGGATGACAGTAGGCTGTACTCGCCGGGTGAATTAGATTATGTGATTACGTATTTCGATGAGGACGTTTTTACAATTGGGAGTACCCCTATCAACCCCTCAGGAGTATTGACATACTCGGTAAAAACAAATCCCCCCATCACCTCTGCAACCTATTTCAACATCATATTTATAGTGAAGTAAAAGCTTCCGAACCATTCCTTACTACATTATATATAATACACGAAGATATTCCCGACGATAAGGGCTATATCTTCGTATATTATTTTTGCCCGTTTCGATTGCGAACAAGATTTCGGGAGACGTTTTTTAATTGCTCAATCGTTTGGCGATATGCCGATTTAATCTACCTTTGTGGAAGTTTAAAATTAATTAATAAGTAAAACTTAAACTTTTCATCTTATGTGGTTACTTAATTCTTCTATCGGGAGGAAACTGATAATGAGCTTATCGGGTATCTTCCTTATTTTATTTCTACTGTTTCACGCGTCGATGAATGTGGCGGCAGTGTTTTCGGAAGAAGCCTACAATGCCATTTGCGGCTTTCTGGGTGCAAACTGGTACGCCGTAGCCGGAACATTGGTGCTGGCAGCCGGATTCCTGATTCACATAGGTTTCTCCATCTGGCTCACGTTGCAGAACCGGAAGGCGCGCGGAAACGACCGGTACGCCGTAAATGTACGCCCCAAAAACGTGGAATGGGCTTCGCAGAATATGTTTGTTCTGGGGCTTATCGTGGTCTGTTTCCTGGGATTGCATTTCGCGCAGTTCTGGTACAAGATGATGTTTGCCGAACTCATGGGACATCATCAGGTAGAATTGGGCGGGGCCACCGTTAGCCCACACGAAGGAGCGGCGTTTATCCGTTACTACTTCAGCAACATCCTGATTGTAGGCCTATACTTGGTATGGTACGTAGCTTTATGGTTTCATCTAACCCATGGCTTTTGGAGCGCTATCCAAACCGTGGGCTTTAGCAATGGCATCTGGCTGAAACGCTGGCAGGTGATTTCCAATATCTTCGCTACCCTGATCTGTCTGGCTTTCGCCTTCGTGACGGTGTTCTTTTACATCAAAAGCATCCTCGTCTAACAAGTTACGAACTTATTCACCCTACGTAAATCATTAAAGAAATGACTCAGATTAATTCAAAAATCCCTGCAGGCCCATTGGCCGAGAAGTGGAAAAACTATAAAGACCATCAGAAGTTGGTCAATCCCGCCAACAAACGACGCCTGGACATCATTGTAGTAGGTACGGGACTGGCCGGAGCGTCGGCCGCCGCATCGCTGGCCGAACTGGGCTTCAACGTCTTGAACTTCTGTATCCAGGATTCGCCCCGGCGTGCGCACTCCATCGCCGCACAGGGAGGAATCAACGCCGCCAAAAATTATCAGAACGACGGCGACTCCGTTTATCGACTCTTCTACGATACCATCAAAGGAGGAGATTACCGCGCCCGCGAAGCCAACGTATACCGCCTGGCCGAAGTATCGAACTCGATAATAGACCAATGTGTAGCCCAGGGCGTGCCCTTTGCCCGCGAATACGGCGGACTCTTGGACAACCGTTCCTTTGGCGGAGCGCAAGTATCGCGCACCTTTTACGCCCGCGGACAAACAGGGCAGCAACTGCTGCTGGGCGCTTATTCCGCCCTGAGCCGGCAGATAGGCTTGGGAAAAGTGAAACTCTACAAACGACACGAAATGGTGGATGTCGTAAAAATAGACGGACGAGCCAGAGGTATCATCGCCCGAAACCTGACAACCGGCAAGCTGGAACGCTTCGCCGCTCATGCCGTAGTCGTAGCCACCGGAGGATACGTAAATACCTTCTTTCTTTCTACCAATGCCATGGCCTCGAACGGCTCGGCAGCTTGGCAATGCTACAAAAAAGGCGCCTTCTTCGCCAATCCCTGCTACGTGCAGATTCATCCTACGTGTATCCCCGTACATGGAGAATTTCAGTCGAAGCTTACACTCATGTCCGAATCCCTCCGCAACGACGGACGTATATGGGTGCCTAAAAAGAAAGAAGATGCCGAAGCTATCCGCACCGGCCAACTGAAACCTACGCAAATAAAGGAAGAAGACCGCGATTACTACCTCGAACGTCGCTACCCCGCCTTCGGCAACTTAGTGCCTCGCGACGTAGCCTCGCGCGCAGCCAAAGAACGTTGCGACGCCGGATTTGGCGTAGGGAATACCGGACTGGCCGTTTATCTCGACTTTGCCGACGCGATTCATCGCCTGGGCAAAAAAGTGGTGGAACAGCGCTACGGGAACCTCTTCCAGATGTACGAAAAAATTGTAGACGACAATCCCTACGAAACGCCCATGATGATCTTCCCGGCCCTGCACTATGCCATGGGCGGACTGTGGGTAGACTACGAACTGATGACGTCCGTGCCCGGCCTCTTTGCCATTGGCGAAGCCAACTTTTCCGACCATGGCGCCAATCGGCTGGGAGCCTCCGCCCTGATGCAGGGACTGGCCGACGGATATTTTGTACTGCCTTATACCATCCAAAATTATCTGGCCGACCAGATTCAGGTGCCTCGTTTTAGTACCGACCTGCCCGAATTTGTAGATGCGGAAAAAAGCATACAAGACAGCATCACACGCCTGATGAGTATCAAAGGGAAACGATCCGTAGACAGCCTGCACAAAGAATTGGGACATATCATGTGGGAATGTATCGGCATGGCGCGTAACGCCACCGACCTGCAGGTAGCTATCCAACGACTCAAAACGCTCAAAAAAGAGTTTTGGAGCAATGTCCGTATCCCCGGTAAAGCCAACGAACTGAATATAGAATTAGAAAAAGCGCTACGCCTGGCCGACTTTATAGAAATAGGAGAATTGATGGCGCACGACTCGCTCGACCGGGAAGAATCCTGCGGCGGACACTTCCGCGAAGAATATCAGACGCCCGAAGGGGAAGCTCTTCGCCAGGACGACAAATTCTCTTACGTCTCCTGTTGGGAATACCAGGGCGAAGACAAAGACCCCGTCATGCTAAAAGAATCGTTGGATTACGAATTTGTAGTCCGTCAACAAAGAAACTATAAGAATTAAAAGCAATGGATAAAAATATAAATATCACCCTGAAAGTATGGCGACAGAAAGGGCCGAAGGAAAAAGGCGCTTTCCAAACCTACAAACTGAACAACGTTTCGCAAGGTAGCTCTTTCTTGGAAATGCTCGACGTGCTGAACGAACAACTCATAAACGAAGGAAAAGAACCGGTGGCTTTCGACCACGATTGCCGCGAAGGAATCTGCGGCATGTGTTCGCTTTACATCAACGGACATCCGCACGGGCCGGACTCGGCTGTGACGACTTGCCAGTTGCACATGCGTAAGTTTGATGACGGAGCAACGATAACGGTAGAGCCTTGGCGTTCGGCCGGCTTTCCCGTAATCCGCGACCTGATGGTAGACCGCTACGCCTACGACAAGATTATCCAAGCCGGAGGATTTGTGTCGGTCAATACCGGCGGCGTGCCCGATGCCAACGCCATCCCTATCCCCAAAAAAGAAGCCGACCTGGCGATGGATGCCGCTGCCTGTATCGGTTGCGGGGCTTGTGCCGCTGCCTGCAAAAACGGTTCGGCTATGCTCTTTGTCTCGGCCAAGGTAAGTCAGTTGGCCCTTCTTCCGCAGGGTAGAGTAGAGGCCGCCCGACGCGCCAAAGCGATGATTGCCAAGATGGACGAACTGGGTTTCGGCAACTGTACCAACACCCGCGCCTGCGAAGCGGAATGTCCGAAAGAAATCTCTATCTCGAACATCGCCCGCCTCAACCGCGAGTTTATCGCGGCCAAGCTTCAGGATTAAGGGACGCAAGGCAAAGACAGTACAGGATATTTCCTGAAAAATACAAGGGCCAACCATATAGCGGTTGGCCCTTGACGTTTAATAATAACCTTCGTTCTGCGCTTCGTTCAATGGCGGTTGCGGAGCGAGGCGGTCGATGTGCCTCTGAGGTATCGGCCGTAGCTTATGATATTCTTTTATATTGGCCGCGGCGTCGGGGTTGAATTTCTTCACCCGTTCGTACAGCGTCTCCGTGCGGACGAGGTCTTCCCAGCGGTTCATTTCGCCAAACATCTCGCGACAACGCTCGTCGAGTATGAAACCGATCAAATCGGAGGCGAGGTCTTGAGACGTAATCAGCATGTCCTGTTCGGTGGAAGCCGTCAGACGGGAGGGGTCGCCTTCATCTACGGTTGTCCATTCTTTCGGCTTTACTTCGTTCTCCCGGTATGCCGCGCGACGGCGAACGGCGTTGATGTATCCGGCTGCCGCTTCCAAATCTCCTTTCCTCCCGGCGGCTTCGGCGGCAATCAGATAGGTCTCGGCCAAACGCATACGGGTAAAGTTGCGCGAACCTTGTTCGTAGTTCATGTCCGGACGTTCCGGGTCGAGCCACTTCAGCAATCCGGGGAAGAAATGGTTCGTATTGTTGTCTACCGGAATCAAGGTGTAGGGGCTTTTGGCTACGTCCAATTGCAGTTGGCGGTTCTTATCGGCATCAAGCACCTTGTTGGTATGGTCTTTGGCGCCGTAGAACTTGGGGATGAAGTAGGCTGCCGTGTCTCCTATTCCGAATTTCGGTTTGCCTACCAGTTCGGCCGGCGGTTCGTACAGGAGGTCGTCCGTTGTGCGACCGTCTTCGTCTACATAAAAATACTGCGCTTGCCAGACGGGGATAGACGACTCTTTGTTGGCCCAATAAACCCATTTGAACATTTTGTAGAAACGGGCGTCGCTCAGGTGGTCGAAGAGTTGGGTTTGGAAATACGGCGTAGGCCTCACCCGTTTCCAGGCGCGTCCCTGCTGCACGTCGCGTTGCAGTCCGGCCAGGTTTTCGTAGGTGGGCACCCAGTAGAGGTGCATCTTGTTTCCGTCGCCGTTGAACTGTACATCGGTAGTAAATTCGATGGAGAAGATGGTTTCGGAAGATGTTTTTTGCAGATGCTGGTCGAACGTTGTCGCGTAGTCGCTTTCCAGCGCGAACTTGCCCGACTCTATCACGGCTTTGGCGTAGGCCAGGGCATTGTCCATGTCGGAGGCTTGTTGTCCGCGTTGGTCTTTCACGGCGCTGCCTTTAGTAAGGTATACTTTGGCCAAGAGGTGTGCGGCAGCCCATTTGGTAGCCCTCCCGCGCTGTGTCTGACGGGTGGCGTCCGGCAAGGCGTTGTAGGCAATGTTCAGGTCGGCGATGATGGCTTCGTATACTTCGGCCACGGGAGCGCGGTGGAAGTCGGTGATGATTTCCGTTACGTTTCCGTCCGTTATCAGCGGGATGGGGCCGAAATGTTGCACTAAGTCGAAATAGAAATAGGCTCGCATGAAGCGTAGTTCGCCTTCGCGCAATGTTTTATCGGCCTCGGTCATATCCATCACTTTGGGAAGATACATCAGGGCGGTGTTGATGCGGTTTATTCCTTTGTAATTGTTTTCCCAGAAATCGTACAGAAGGCCGGCGTCGGAATTCATCTGCACGCTGTACTTGTTGAAGGCGTCTTTCTGTCCGCCGTCGGCGCCTTCCCACACATAGTCTACGCCGTATTCGGTGAGGCAGTAGTAGCGTTCGCCTCCTACGTACCAGCGCATGGTGGTATAGGCGGCGTTTACGGCTGTTTCGATGCCCGTTTTGGTTTCAAAGAAATCGTACGACACGCCGCTGACTACCTTTTCTTCCAAGAAAGAATTACATGCTGCAAGCATCGTTGCCAGCAGAATGAAGAAATTGTATTGAATGATATTTTTCATGTTCGAATATTTATAAGGTGATGTATTGATCAGAAACTAAGATTCAGTCCTACGAGGAAGGTACGTGGAACCGGTTCGTTGAATCCCCGGTTGTCGTCTTTATTGCCCAGTTCGGGGTCGATACCGGGGAAGTTTGTAAACACGTAGGCGTTCTGAACCGTGCCGTACACCCGGCATTTGCTTATGCCCAACCTGGCGGTTAGCGTTTGCGGCAGGGTGTAGCCCAGCGTAATCTGCTGTACGCGCAGGAAGGAGGAGTTGGCATAGTAGAGGGCGTCGATGTAGTTGGGGTTTTCAAAATCCCGGTTGGGACGCGGGGCTTCGTTGCTGCCGTTGCTGATGGGATTGCCGTTTGAGTCTTCGCCGATGATACGCCAGTAATCCACCTTGGCACAGTTGTAACGTCCGTTGAGGCTCCAGTTCCGTTCAAACTTACGCATCTGCCCGAAAGCGCCGTAGAGCGAGAAGTTCAGGTCGATGTTTCGGAAGGTGAAGTAATTGCTGAAACTCAGGTTGAGTTTGGGTTCTACTTGTCCGAGCACAAAACGGTCTTCGGAGGTGATTTTGTAATCGCCGTTCCGGTCTACCACCTTCACGTCGCCGGGTTTGAATACGTTACCCCATTTGGCTAATTCTTCGGTGTCTTCCAGTTGCCAGATGCCATCCGCCTTGTAGTCGTAAAAGACCTTTACCGGCATACCGATAAACCAGCCGTTTCCTACGTCGTCTACTTTGCCGTTGTACAGTTCGTCTATTTCTTCTTTATTGGCCGAAAGCAAGATGTCGCTTGTCCAGCGGAAGTTTTTTTGCTCGATGTTCACGGTATTGATGGTTAGCTCTACGCCTTTGTTCTTTATTCGTCCGATATTGGAAGTCACGCCCGAAAAACCGGATACGATGGGCAATTGCCGGTCCATCAGCAGGTCGTTTGTTTCCTGGTAATAAAAGTCCAGTACGCCGCCGATGCGTCCGTTCAGAAAACCGAAATCCAGCCCGGCGTTCCATTGCGAGGTTTTTTCCCACGTGAGGTAGGGGTTGGGCATTTCATTCTGATAGAAAGCCAGGACGCCTTGCGTGTCGTAGGAATAACGTCCGTAAGACAGATTGCCCTGCGTTTTGTAAGGGTCGATGGCCGTATTGCCCGTTATTCCGAATCCTACCCTTAGCTTCAGGTTGCTCAGTACGTCTACGTCTTGGAGGAAGGATTCTTCCTTGATGCGCCAGGCGAGCGCGGCGGAGGGGAATAAGACCCATTTGTGCCCGTCGGCCAGTCGCGAAGAGCCGTCGTAGCGCGCCGAGAGGGTGAGGAGATATTTATCCATCAGCGAATAATTTACGCGCCCCATGTACGAGGCCAATCGCCAACGAACGTAATTGCTCGCTACCGATGCGATGGTTTCGGCCGAGCCTACGTTGTGCCAGAGCTGATTTTCGTACGGCAGGTCTCGGACATTGATTTCTGCCGTTTCTTGGGTTTCTTCCTGAATGGATTGCAGGAAAGTCAGCCCCAGGGTATGTATCTCCCGGAAGGTTTTGTTGTACATCAGGAGGTTTTCCCAGGTGTACATCCGGCGATTGTCTTTGCGGTTGATGGCGCGCGCCGGACTGCCCGAACGGTCGGAACTCAGGGCGCCGTAAAACTCATTGTCGTAATACGGCCCGATGTCTATCCCTACGTTGGTGCGGTAGCGGATGTCGAGCGGCAGTTTTACCTCCATGTAGTAGCTGCCGAAGAAACGGTCTTTCACCTGCGTTCTGACCCGGTGGTCGAGGTTGAGGAAATAGTTCCACAACTGCGGGTCGTTTCCGGGGCGTGCGGTAACGTATTTCCCGTTTTCGTCGTAAATATCGGCTAAGGGATAAACGCCCCTGGAGTCGTGATACACATTGGAGCCGGCCTCGCGGTCGAAGTGCGAGAACTGGGTTTGCGCTCCTACGGTAACGAAGCGGGTCAGCTCCCAATCGAAATTAACGCGCGCCGAATACCGGTCGTACCCCTGCCCCTTCACGATACCGTCCTGGCTAAACCAGGTGGCCGAGGCCGAGAGTTTGATTTTGTCCGTTCCGCCCCGTATGCTCACTTCGTGGTTCTGTATCGGCGCCGTTTGCAGGGCTTCGGCCGTCCAGTCGGTATAGGCGACCCGTTCCGGATGCCAGATGCCTTGTTCGTCGTAGCTGTTTTCTATTTTGCTTATCACGTTAGGGTCGGAGGTGAAGTATCCTATTTTCTTGTCCCAGTCTAAGGTAGGCGTCAGGGGATAGGGCGTTGTTTTGGTGGTAGCACGGTTGGCTTCGCGGACAAGTTCCACCCATTCGGCACCGTTCATCATCTCGATGGTTTTGGATGCCTGTTGCAAACCATAGTATCCGTTGTAATCAATCTGCGCCCGTCCGGCTTTGCCTTTCTTGGTGGTGATAAGAATCACGCCGTTGGCTCCACGCGAGCCGTAGATGGCGGTTGCCGAAGCATCTTTCAGGATATCGATCGATTCGATGTCGGAACCGCTCAGTTCGTCCAGCCCCACCACGATGGGGATACCGTCTACGACATAGAGCGGGTCG
The DNA here is from genome assembly GCA_031284375.1 of Tannerellaceae bacterium. Taxonomy (GTDB): domain Bacteria; phylum Bacteroidota; class Bacteroidia; order Bacteroidales; family Tannerellaceae; genus DFXE01. The sequence goes on from JAISZY010000213.1 coordinate 8,537, forward strand.
TTCGTTGCCTTGAGCGAGCGATTTCCGCGGATACGGATGGAGGTACTTCCGCCGGGCGTCGAATTGGTGCGCATCACGGAAATACCTGCCGCCTGACCTTGCAAGGCTTGAATGGTGCTGAACGAGGCGGTTTCTTGCAGTTTCTCGCTCTTGACCGAAGCCACCGAACCGGTCAGGTCCCGTTTGCGGGCCGTTCCGTAGCCTACTACTACGATTTCGTCCAGATTCTGCAAATCTTCTCTTAGCGTAATGGTAACATTATTTTTCCCATTCAGCGGAAAAACAAGGGACTGATATCCGATGTACGATACCGAGAGCGTGACGTTCGGATTGGAAACAGACAGCGAAAAAGCCCCGTTTGCGTCCGAAATCGTTCCGTTGGTAGTGCCGGATTCTACCACATTGGCGCCGATAATCGGCTCGTTGTTGGCATCCTGCACAATGCCGGACACTGTTTGTTGTGCATAGACCGAGGAGACGGTCGTCAGAAAAAAAAGGAGAACTATCCCAAGTACAGGATAGATGTTCGTTTTAATTTTTTGCATAATCGTAATTTTTTTAGAAGTAAACAAAATAATAAAGTCTTCCACGCAAACAACTTAGGTTTGACGTGGCGTAAAGGAATCGTTCGGCGAAAAATCAACTGGTGTTGTTCATAATAATAGCTTTTTAAAGGTGAAACATGAGAGTAAGTAACTTGTTATTATCCGGTTATCATGTATAACCGGTGTTGCAATTAAACCTTCGTTTAAATGTGACACATTTTTTTTCTTTACGAAACCGCTATAACCTTGATTTTTATTTGGTATTATCATCCGTTTTTCCATACATTTGTGTCGCATTTGAACGAACGTTTTCCTGCAACACTCCCCCCCAAAAAAAGAAGAAAATATACCTGCCAAGCATTTTGGAGACTACGACAGAGATTCTGCCGGGGATTTTTTGAACTGTATTTCCTCCTGCAAAAATTTAGCAGGAGGTTTTTCAATTGTTTTTCCTCCTGCAAAAATTTAGCAGGAAATTCTTTCAACTGTTTTTCTTCCTGCAAAAATTTAGCAGGAGGCAACTCAACTGTTT
>JAISZY010000098.1 GCA_031284375.1 Tannerellaceae bacterium
TTCGAGGTGGTTACAGATTTTCCGAGATAATTCGTAGCCCAATCACTTGCCTGTTTAATTGTCAATAAATCAGATATTTCCTGCATATATATTTAAATTTAATCTGATTGTAAAGATACTGAATTTCTCTGAATTAATATCTAAACCGCCAATTTCATTTCGGCTAATTCTTTTTTTGAGGCTCATTGTTTAAAACCACTACAATCCGTGTTTTATTTCCTTATTCGATGAGTTCGTTTATCTCCTATTGCATCAATGGTTTGATAATTAGCAAACTGTCTTCCATGTTAATAAATATTTGAATTTATATATTAAAGTAAAATATCATCAAAATATATACATAGTGATAGTATAAATAAGATTCATATATCATTTCGTAAATATAATTGAAAGTTAATTTTTCAACATTTACTATTTTATAAAAGTGATTTTGCGTCTTTTGGTAATCTGATGCGGATGTTTCCGGAAAGACATTGCAATGTCTTCCGGAAATCATTACGGTGTCTATGGAGAGTCATTACAATGATTTTTAAAATCATTGTAATGACTCTCCGGAGTGATGCTTAAGAAAATTTGAGGGTATGGTGAATTACAAAAATTTCACCTATATGTAACATTTTTTATGAAGCCAAACGGGCTTTTGAGTGTAATTAAGGAAAATGTCATATTGCAGTATTTACGACTGAATATATGCCTCATTATTGTTTTTGCATATATCTATACGCCTTAAAGATAATCATACTATAATATATGCGGCATTTTGTATTTCTCAAACCCTGAAATCTAAGCGTTTTTGAAGGTTAGTGGAAAGTTGGACGGCAAAAAAACGATTTTTTTCGTTACCAAATCCGACATATTGATAGTCGTGACAAAATGTAGATAACATCGTCCTTGCCGGAAATAAACGATTCCTATCCGGACGTTCCTATCGCTTGTGTTCTATCATTTATTTTCCCGGTAAAAAGATATTGTACAAAGTAAGATAATGAAGATTCAGATTGTTAGAATGTTATTATAAGATAAAAAAATATTTTTCTGTATGCTTTACAGGATATATTGTTTATATTTGCCGCATATACTTTGTAATACCATGCAAACAACGACTCATAGTAACGAAACATTATACCCTCACGTATCCGTAGACTGTGTGCTCTTAGGCATACACGACGACGAACTTTGCGTGCTGCTCACCGAACGCCGCAATGCCGGCACAGGTCAGACGGAATACAAACTGCCGGGAAGCCTGATTTACGAAACAGAAGATTTAGACGAAGCCGCCTACCGTATACTGAACGAAACCACAGGTTTGAAGCGCGTGCTGCTGAGACAATTCCGCAGCTTCGGATCGCCGCATCGCACGGCCAACAAAGAAGATGTGCTGTGGCTGGAAAATGCTTCGAAAATGAAGATTGGCCGTATCGTAACGATTGCCTATCTGGCGCTGTGCAAGGTGAGACGGATAAAAATAGGCGAAAAATACGGTCCCGTACAATGGACGCCAATCGCCTCTCTGCCGCGCCTGCCGTTCGACCACAAGGAAATCATAGCCGAGGCCGTGAAAGAAATACGCCTATGGACGGACGTAGAACCGGCCATCGTGTTCGACTATCTCCCGCCTCTCTTTACAGCCTCGCAGTTGCGGCGTACGTACGAAATTATTTATGATAAGCGCATCGACGTACGAAATTTCCATAAAAGGATAAATGCAATGGAATATGTAGTGCAAACGGAGGAATCTCAGCAGGGTATGCCGCACCGTTCTGCCCGCTATTATTGCTTCGACAAGAAGAAATACAACAACATACGAGCTAAATTGAATACCATTTAATACACACTATAAACTGTAAGCAACATGTACTTGTTAGGATGTGACATCGGAAGCTCTTCCATAAAAGCTTCCATCGTAAACAGCGAAAACGGGCTTATCGAAGCCTCGGAATTTTATCCGAAAGAAGAAGCTCCCATCAAAGCGCTCAAACCCGGTTGGGCGGAACAAAATCCGGACGACTGGTGGGAATATCTGAAAATAGCCGTAGGAAACGCTATCCGTCGGGCCAATATTCACGGCGAAGACATCAAAGCCATCGGCATCTCGTATCAAATGCACGGCTTAGCGCTGGTGGACAAACAACTGAAGGTATTGCGCCCTTCCATTATCTGGTGCGACAGCCGGGCTGTACCCTACGGCGAACAAGCCTTCGAAGCCATCGGGGAAGCGTACTGTCTCTCGCACCTGCTGAATTCTCCCGGCAACTTCACGGCGGCCAAGCTGGCATGGGTGAAAGCAAACGAACCCCAATTGTTCGAGTCGATTTATAAGTTTATGCTGCCCGGCGACTTTATCGCTATGCGTCTGACGGGCGAAACGGTTACTACGGTATCCGGACTGTCGGAAGGCATTTTCTGGGACTTTAAAGAAAACGGCGTATCGGACAAGGTTATGAAGTACTTCGACTTCAGCACGGAGTTGATACCTTCCATCTGTCCCACGTTCGGCGTGCAGGGCGAGTTGCTGGCTTCGGTCGCTTCCGAATTGGGACTAAAGAAAGGCACGCCCGTAACCTACCGCGCCGGCGACCAACCCAACAACGCTCTCTCGCTAAACGTATTCAATCCCGGAGAAATAGCGGCTACGGCGGGAACGTCGGGCGTGGTATATGGGGTGAACGGGAGCGTAAACTACGACACCCTGTCTCGCGTGAACACCTTTGCCCACGTAAACCATTCGGATGAACAGACCCGCTTGGGCGTACTGCTCTGCATCAACGGAGCAGGTATTCTCAATTCGTGGGTGAAACGCAACGTGGCTCCTCAAGGTATCAGCTACGAAGCATTGAACCAACTTGCGGCCACCGCGCCCATCGGATCGGAAGGTGTTTCTATCCTTCCCTTCGGCAACGGATCGGAACGTATGCTGGAAAACAAAGAAGCCGCCTGCTCCATCTATGGCGTCAACTTTAATATCCACGACAGGCAGCACATAGCCCGTGCGGCTCAGGAAGGAATCGTATTCTCGTTCAAGTACGGGATGGACATCATGAACGAGATGGGGATTGACATCCGTGTAGTTCGCGCCGGCAACGCCAATATGTTTCTGAGTCCGATATTCAGGGAAACGCTGGCGGGAGTAACCGGAGCCGTCATTGAGCTTTACGACACGAACGGAGCCGTAGGCGCCGCCAAAGGCGCCGGTATAGGCGCCGGTATTTACGCATCGACGGCAGAGGCCTTCGCTTCGCTCAAAAAGATAGAGGTGGTGGAACCCAACGTTTCGCTTACCGATAATTATTATAAGGCATATACAACCTGGAAAACTTTATTAATCAATCATCAATCAATTTAAAAAGTAGAATTATGAGTTATTACAAAGGAAACATCGAATTTTTCCCCGGAGTAGGGGAGATTCCGTTTGAAGGAAAAGAATCGAAAAACCCATTGGCATTCCACTATTACGACGAGAATAGAGTGGTGCTGGGTAAACCTCTGAAAGATCATCTGCGTTTTGCGATGGCCTATTGGCATACGCTCTGCGCCGAAGGGGGCGACCCCTTTGGGCCGGGTACGAAGACCTTCCCCTGGAACAGTTCTTCCGACCCTATTACGCGCGCCAAATACAAAATGGACGCAGCGTTCGAGTTCCTCACCAAATGCAACATCCCTTATTATTGCTTTCATGATGTGGATGTGGTAGAGGAAGGCCCCTCGCTGGCAGAGTTTGAAAAACGTTTAGCCACGATGGTAGATTATGCCAAAGGGCTTCAGGCGGCAACAGGAAAAAAACTGCTGTGGGGAACGGCTAATGTATTCAGTGCACCTCGCTATATGAATGGGGCCGGCACGAATCCTTATTTCTCTTCGGTAGCCTGCGCCGGCACGCAGATTAAGAACGCTATCGACGCGACCATCGCCCTGGGAGGCGAAAATTATGTGTTCTGGGGCGGACGCGAAGGATACATGAGCTTGCTGAATACGAATATGAAGCGTGAAAAAGACCATCTGGCACGGTTACTCACGATGGCTCGCGATTATGGTCGCAAGAACGGATTCAAAGGTACGTTCCTGATTGAGCCTAAACCCATGGAACCTACCAAGCATCAATACGATCAGGATGCGGAAACCGTTATCGGATTCCTCCGTCACTACGGATTGGATAAGGACTTCGCCTTGAATATTGAGGTAAATCATGCTACGCTGGCCGGGCATACCTTCGAACACGAATTGCAGGCTGCCGCCGATGCCGGTATGCTTTGCAGTATCGACGCCAACCGGGGAGACTATCAGAACGGATGGGATACAGACCAGTTCCCGGCCGATTTGTTCGAACTGACGCAGGCTTGGTTGGTTATCCTCGAAGGAGGCGGTCTCACTACCGGGGGCACGAACTTCGACGCCAAAACCCGCCGCAATTCGACCGACTTGGACGATATCTTTATCGCTCACATCGGCGGCATGGACACTTTTGCACGCGCCCTCCTCATCGCTGCGGATATTCTGGAAAACTCGGACTACAAAAAATGGCGCACCGAACGTTATGCTTCTTTCGACGGCGGAGAAGGAAAAGACTTCGAAGACGGTAAACTGACGCTGGAAGACCTGCGTACCATCGCCCTGCGCGACGGCGAACCCAAACAAATCAGCGGTAAGCAGGAATTGTACGAATTGCTCCTCAATCTGTATATATGAGCAGTAAGAATTACAATTCGGGATACGTATTCGGAATCACCTTAGTGGCTACTATCGGCGGACTGCTGTTCGGGTACGATACGGCAGTCATCTCCGGGGCGGAGAAGTCGATCGAAGCTTTCTTCGCCATACCGCTGGGGTTGAGTTCGTTTGTACATGGCGCAACCGTGTCGAGCGCCCTGATAGGGTGCATCATCGGCGGCGCGCTTTCGGGTTTCTTTTCCTCCCGTCTGGGGCGTAAGAAATCGTTGCTGATAGCCGCCTTGCTGTTTTTCGTATCGGCCATAGGCTCTGCTTTTCCCGAAAGTTTGTTCTTTGTTTACGGTGAGCCGTCGGTTGGTCTGTTGTTATTGTTCAACCTGTACCGCATTGTTGGTGGAATTGGCGTAGGACTGGCTTCGGCCGTCTGCCCGATGTATATCGGCGAGATTGCGCCGGCAGAGATACGGGGAAAATTAGTATCGCTCAACCAGTTTGCCATTATTTTCGGGATGCTGGTGGTTTACTTTGTTAATTGGGCGATAGCCAACGGGCAAGCCCTCGAATGGATCAATCGTATCGGATGGCGGTATATGTTTCTGTCGGAAGGTATACCGGCCGCTTTGTTCGGCATACTGGTATGCTTTGTTCCCGAAACGCCTCGTTACTTGGCTCTTGTCCGGAAAGAAGAGCAAGCGTTGGCTGTCTTGAAAAAGATTAACGGCTCGGTAGAAAGGGCGCAACATATTCTCGACGAGATTCGGCAGACCGTATCCGAAACGGCCGGAGGAAAGATTTTTTCGTACGGCAAGATTGTGATTATCATCGGCATATTACTCTCCGTTTTCCAACAATTTGTAGGCATCAACGTAGCCTTGTATTATGCTCCGCGGATATTCGAGAGTATGGGGGCGGCCAAGGATGCGTCTATGCTTCAGACAATCGTGATGGGTTTGGTCAATGTCGTTTTCACGGTTGTCGCTATCCTGACGGTCGATAAATGGGGACGCAAACCGCTGCTGATAGTCGGTTCGACGGGTATGGCAGTGGGAATGTTTGCCATTTCGGGATTGGCTTATTTCAATATCATTGGTATCAGTACCTTGGTCTTCATCATCCTCTATACGGCTTCGTTTATGATGTCGTGGGGACCTATCTGCTGGGTACTGATTGCCGAAATATTCCCGAACAAGATACGCGGCCGGGCAGTAGCCATCGCCGTAGCGGCTCAATGGGCGGCCAATTACCTGATATCGTCTACCTATCCGGCGATGATGGAGTTCAGCGGCGCCCTCACCTACGGTTTTTACGGTTCGATGGCGGTACTCTCCGCTCTGTTTGTCTGGAAAATGATTCCCGAAACCAAAGGGAAGACGCTGGAACAGATGGAACAATACTGGAAAAAGTAAACTATATGTTTTTTCTTCCGAACACGAAGGGTTGCCGGTACGCTCGGCAGCCCTTTTTTCATTCTAAAACGGGTGTCCATAAGAGTAAATTCTTATCTGAAGGAGATATTCCGTGCGGAAAATATTCTGCTCGAAATGAAATATCCATACCTTTGCCCCTTCAAGAATACTAATAAGTAAATAACACGATTATGTCTGTAGCAAAACGTGATTTGGGTGAAAGGAAAGTGACAACGCATCGCCTGATAGAGATGAAGCAACGAGGAGAAAAAATATCCATGCTCACAGCCTACGATTACTCGATGGCCAGAATTATAGACGAAGCCGGTATGGACGTTATCTTAGTAGGCGACTCGGCTTCCAATGTGATGGCGGGGAATACAACCACCCTCCCTATTACGCTGGATCAGATGATTTACCACGGTAAATCGGTAATGAAAGCTGTAAAGAGGGCGCTGGTAGGCGTTGATTTACCCTTTGGTTCTTATCAGGGAAACTCCAAAGAAGCCATCTCTTCCGCCATACGGGTGATGAAGGAAACACATGCCGATTTTATTAAGTTGGAAGGCGGATCGGAAGTCAGGGAATCCATCGAACGGATACTATGCGCCGGTATTCCCGTCATGGGGCATCTGGGGCTTACGCCGCAATCCATCAATAAATTCGGAACCTATACCGTGCGGGCCAAAGAAGAATCGGAAGCCCGTAAACTCATATCCGACGCCCATCTACTGGAAGAAATCGGCTGTTTTGCTATCGTGATAGAAAAAATTCCTGCCGAACTGACCACCCGCATCGCCTCCGAACTAACCATCCCCATTATCGGCATAGGCGCCGGCAAAGGCGCAGACGGGCAAGTCTTAGTTATGCACGACATGCTGGGAATTACCGAAGGTTTCTCGCCTCGCTTTCTGCGCCGTTATGCCAACTTGAAAGAAATCATAACAAGCGCCGTACAATCGTATATCGAAGATGTAAAACGGCAGGATTTTCCCAACGAAAAAGAGCAATACTGAGACAACAAGATTATTATTGGGAATCTCTATTGTCCGTAGTAAGCGTCCGCTCCATGTTTGCGGTAGAAGTGCTTTGTGATAAGGTGCGGATTCATGCTCGTCGATGGGTTTATGCTATATGAAATGCAGGCCATACGGGCTACTTGTTCCATCACCACAGCGTTGTGAACAGCGTCGGCCGCATCCTTTCCCCAGGAAAAAGGGCCGTGATTTTCTACCAAAACGCCGGGGATGTATTCCGGATTCAGGCCTTCGAAGCGTTCTACGATTACGTTCCCTGTTTCTTCTTCGTATGCTCCTTCTATCTCCTGTTGCGTCATGGTGCGGGTACACGGAATGGCATCGCTGAAATAATCGGCATGAGTCGTACCGATATTGGGTATATCCCGTCCGGCCTGCGCCCAAGCCGTGGCAAAAGTAGAATGCGTATGTACAACTCCCCCTATCCCCCGAAAAGCTTTGTACAAAACCAGATGAGTAGCCGTATCGGAAGAAGGCTTTCGGCGTCCCTCCACGATATTTCCATCCAAATCTACCACAACAATATCTTCCGGCTTCATCGTCTCGTACGAAATGCCGGAAGGTTTGATTGCCACCAACCCTTCGGAACGAAGGATCGCACTTGCGTTTCCCCACGTAAACAAAACCAAACCATGCCTCACCAAATCAAGGTTTGCCTCAAACACTTTTATTTTTAATTCCCGAATCATTTTGCTATATATTAGATGAAGGCAAAATTATATTTAATTCCGGATTAAACACTAATAGATTTCATTTATAGAAAGATAAAATTATTAAGTTGGAAAGAATAAATAGAGACCATACTTTTGCAATGAAATAAAAACATTTGTTCATTTAATAAAGAATAAAGATTATGCAACCGATTATTAATTCACAATTGCCCGAATTTAAAGTTCAGGCGTATCACAATGGAAGTTTTAAAACTGTTACCAACAAAGATGTATTGGGGAAATGGGCTATCTTCTTTTTCTATCCGGCCGATTTCACCTTCGTTTGTCCTACCGAACTGGAAGATATGGCGAATAAGTACGACAAATTTCAGGAATCGGGCGTAGAAGTTTACTCTGTAAGTACGGATACCCACTTTGTACACAAAGCTTGGCATGACGCCTCCGAAACTATCCGGAAAATCAAATATCCGATGCTGGCCGACCCTACAGGAGCTTTGAGTCGTGCTTTTGGAGTATGGATTGAAGAAGATGGTTTGGCCTACCGCGGAACATTTCTTGTTAATCCGGAAGGTCAAATCAAGGTTACGGAAATTCACGACAACGGTATCGGACGTAATGCCGACGAATTGCTCCGCAAAGTAGAAGCAGCCCAATTCGTGGCCGCCCACCCCAGCGAAGTCTGCCCGGCTAAATGGAAAAAAGGAGATGCGACACTGAAACCAAGTATTGATTTAGTAGGAAAAATCTAATGTTGGATTCCGCAATTAAAGAACAAGTTCAAGGCCTTTTTGCCGGATTGGAAGCAAATTATGTTTTAGACATTACCTCCCCGCCTCAACACGAGAGCAGGGAGGAACTGCTGGAACTGCTCAATGATGTGGCCGCCGTTTCGGATAAAATAACCTGCCGGGTACGCGACGGGAAATTCCTCGGATTCTCTTTGCTGAAGAATGGGGAAGCAACCGGAATTGCCTTCAGGGGAATACCCAACGGACACGAATTTAGCTCCTTACTGCTGGCTATCCTCAATAGCGACGGCAGAGGGAAGAATATCCCCGACGAACATATTTGCAACAGAGTAAAGGCTTTGAAGGGAAACATACGTCTGACAACGTATGTTTCCCTTACCTGTACCAACTGTCCGGATGTAGTGCAATCATTTAATCTTATGGCATTGCTAAACAAAAACATTTCCCACGAAATGGTGGATGGAGCAATCTATCAGGACGAAACGGATGCGTTGAAGATACAAGCGGTACCTTCTGTTTTTGCCGACGGCAAACTGCTGCACGTGGGCAAGGCCGGATTCGGAGAGCTGCTTGAGAAACTGGAAAATCGCTACGGAATCGACGACATGCACGTAATTCGTTCCGTAAAAAATTATGACGTTGTTGTGGTAGGGGGAGGCCCTTCGGGATGTTCGGCGGCGATCTATTCCGCACGTAAAGGACAGAAAGTAGCCCTCTTGGCCGAACGAATAGGTGGGCAGGTGAAGGAAACGGTAGGTATCGAGAATTTGATATCCGTCCCCCGGACAACAGGCGAACAGTTGGCCGCCGACCTGAAGACGCACCTCCAAAACTATGCGATAGACCTGCTGGAACATCGCCGGGTAGAGAACATAGAAATAGAGGGAAAGAACAAACATGTTTCAACCGGAGGAGGAGAAACCTTTGTCGCTCCGGCATTGATTATTGCTACCGGAGCAAATTGGCGCAGGCTCAATGTTCCGGGCGAAGCGGAGTACATTGGGCGAGGTGTTGCCTTCTGTCCGCATTGCGACGGACCTTTTTATAAAGGCAAACACGTAGCTGTGATTGGAGGAGGTAATTCCGGTATCGAAGCGGCCATAGACCTTTCGGGAATCTGCACGAAAGTAACGGTACTCGAATTTCTGGATGAACTGAAAGCCGATAATGTATTGCAGGAGAAAGCCCGGCAACAACCGAATATCGAGATCTTCACATCCTCTCAAACATTGGAAGTTGTAGGCAATGGAGAAAAAGTAACAGCTATACGGATAAAGCATCGCAAGACGGAGGAAGAACGTTTGGTGTCTCTGGATGGTATCTTTGTCCAAATCGGATTAACGGCCAACAGCGCTGTTTTTAAAGATGTTGTCAACGTCAATCGCATAGGCGAAATAGAAATCGACGCACATTGCCGCACCAACAGGCCGGGAATCTATGCCTCCGGCGATGTAAGTACGGTTCCCTACAAACAAATCATCATTTCCATGGGCGAAGGAGCCAAAGCCGCTTTATCGGCCTTTGAAGATCGTATGCGTGGCTTGCAGTAACAAGATTTTTCAGAAGGAGAAACGGAGAGCGATGCGGATACCGCTTTTCCGGGTGTTTGGATTATCCAGATACGTAAGCCGATGGTAATAATCTACACGCAAAATCTTGAAGATATTTTCCAGACCGAAACTAACTTCCATATAAGGTTTATTCCCCAGTCCGGTGGTACCTTCGGGTAGAAGAAACAAATTACTATGTCCGGATGCCGGATTATTCCGGTCGGAAAGGTTGCCATATATACCGTTGAAAGAAACTACCTCGCGGAACTTCAGCCATCGGACGAGGGGGATGCGGTTCAGTATCCAACCTTTCAAATAATATGTGGCGCTCAGCGACACATATTGGTCGGCAACAAATTCCATGGCGCGCATCATGTGGAAGGCCTCCGGCTGAATCGTTATAGACTGGTTGGTATTGGGTAATATCAGCAGCGGGAAAGGTACCTGGTTCCATACTTTACCTGCTTTCAACTGGGCGTCTATATGCCCGAATGAAGAGAGCCAGATACGTTTCTCGGCGCTGAACTCCGTATGATTGTAGTCATAATCGCTCCCCAATACTCCCTTTACCCCCAATTGGTGAGAAAGCCGTAATATAGGAGCATCTTTTGCCATATTGAATGGCGATTCTTTCCCTGTACGTCCGGCATACGCCCGTTCACCCGGGGCAAAACGAATTTGGGCGCCTATTTCCGAGGATGTAATACTTCGCCGGCGATACGTTAGTCCTTCGTCGTTGCGCTGGAGGTATTGGAGTGTTCCCGCCGCTTCTTCGTTCTGATGACGCGCCCAAGTCTTAAAAGTAAATCCGTTGAGCCATTCCTTTTCGTATTGCAACAGATTTCTCTTTACGTAATTCATGTGAGTGACAGGCTCTCCTACTTTCCAAGCCACAAACATATTGTCCTTGCTGGTAAAAAGAAAGTCCTGTCCCGGAGTATATACATCATATTCGTGCGAGAAGGAGAGGTTATTGACGGGAATTTCTCCTTCGTGATATTTTTTCTTGTCGAAGCTATACGTCAATTTGCCGTTGTACTTGAATTTACGGTCGTCCATCCCGTAGGCTACATATCCGGAAGCAAAAAAATGGCGATTCAGGTTGGCCGTGGTCATTCCGCCTACACGCATGCGGAAACCTTCCAAATGATTCGCGCTGAATATGGTATTCATAGGGCCTATATCAAAATAATTCAATTCACGCTTAGGCCCCGTTTGAATATATCCTGAAATCAAGATCTCGGCTGTTTTGATGATAACATTAAATGCCGGTATTTTGCGGAGTTCGGCAAGCAGATCGTCCAATACATCTTCTTTCTTGTTTAAAGGTACATGGCGGTTGCTTACCCAAAAAGTATCGGAGCGTTCCGTTGCTTCCGGCAGAACATGTACCGGCCCTAAAAGGTTGAATATCGAATCTCCTTTTTCTACGTTAAACTTATAACCGGAATAAACCCGAAGCTGGTGTGCATACACTTGCTGTGCTCCTTCGATAAGATAGAAATTGAGATGCGTATTTTCGGTATCCACCACCCAGGTACTGTCGGGCATCCGTTTAAATTCTTGTTCGACATGCAGGTTGTCTATAAAATTAAGATTGATATTCTGGGGTGTATTCAGAAGAAATTTCTTTACAGAGTACTTGCCGTCGAGCGTGATATAGAGCCTGCCGGTAAAGCCGTAACTTTGGCTATTGACCGGCACAAAGGCCAAATCCACACATGTGTCTCCGGATACGTTCAACGTATCCATAATATAATATTTGTAGTAAGAAGTAGCCAGCAGCGAGGAGAGCGGGCTTACAAAGCTATTCAGTAGTATTTTTATGTTGTTATCGAATATATTGACGCTTTGGAATATCTCTTCCAGATTCGAGGTAATTCCCCCTTCGTCTACCGTTTGGTCGATGCCTTGCGTTTGCTTGGCCTTCACGATCGTCTTTTGCGTTTTTGGGTTTTTCCGGTAATATATCTCCGAAAGGGTTTCCCGGACGGAGAGCGTCAGTATGGGTTTGCCGGTTAGCTCGGACGTATCCATGTAATTCTTTATGAACTTCAGTTTATTCCAGAATTTGTTTTTCTCGAAGTTCGGATTGAAATTATCCAGCGACATCGTAAGTTTCTCATACATTCCCATCTCATATTCGTCTTTGGATTCGATACGATTATCGTCTTTATGATCAATAACATTACGGATTAAATCTACAGCGGGATTGTTTTTCCGCGAATAACGTTCGTGAGCAGGTTTGATAAATACTTCCATCAACTCGAAAGAGGAGGGAGCCAGGCGAACGTCGAGGTTTTCGTTTTTCCGGTTCGCGTTCAATTGGATAACCTTTTCATTATAACCTAATGAAGAGATGACCAGGCGTGTCAGTTCCTTATCATTTTGCAGGGAGAAATTCCCGAAATCGTCGGTCATTGCGCCAATCGTTGACTTCTCAAAATAAACGGAAACATAAGAAAGGGGTTCACCTGTAACCGAATCTCTCACCATTCCGGATGCTGTTGTTAGATTTTGAGCGTTTAACACAACTGCACTCTTTATGAGAAGAAATCCGACAAATAATGCGTATGCTATATAATGATTCCTTTTGTTCATTTTTCGTAATACAACGCAAAGGTACAAAAGATTATTTTTCAAACCTCTAAAAAACAGGTTTTTGTTCAAAAAGGAAGTAGAAGGGGGGGCTTAGTTAAGACTTTTGCAATGGATATATTATTATTGAACAACTTTCACACAAACCATTTTAGCCTGATCCCGAACCAACAGTTTACCGTCGGCCAATGCAATAGGCGCCCAATTCTGTGTGCTGCCTCCTACGCTCGACATACCTTCCGTATTTGCGCCGCCTTCCGAAAGTACATCAGCCTTCGATATGGGCCGGAAGGCCAACGGATCCGGGTCTATCAGATAGAGCGTTTTTAATCCGTCGGTGGCCAGCAGCAAACCATCGGCAAGAATCATACTGCCGCGATCAAAGTTTGGGTTTCGTCCGGTCTTCCACTTGATTTTACCTTCCATATCCATACACACCAGTCCATCGCGTTTTTGATTGGTGCGGTACATGGCGTAGAAGTATCCGTTGTGGAAAAGAGGCGGTTTGGTCTGGTCGCCAAATTCGAGCGTAGTAAACAGTTCGGATGTATCGAAGGAGCCATCTGTCTTTTTGTTTACCTGTATCATGGTGGCGCCTCGTTCGTAACCTCCGGTAATCAGCAGTTTGTTGTCTCCGGCTGCAACGGGAATGGGTACGGAGATATGACACTCCCAATTGGAGTACGTCCACAGCGTTTTGCCCGTCTGGGGAGCTATTCCTATCACCTTTCCTTTGGTGACTTCCGCATCGCGGTTGGAAAAAGTATTGGTAGACGATGTAACCATTACAACATGGTCTTCTCCATGAATCTTTAAAATCGTAGGGCTTACATAGCTTTCGTTGCCCAGATTGGGAGTTTTCCACACCACATCGCCCGTAAGCTTATTGTAAGCTACGACGCCTGCCTCCGGAGCTTGCGAAGCGATGATGAGCAGATTATTGTAAATAAGCGGACATTGCGATATAGCCCATACCGGAATCTTTGTGCCGCCGAAATCGCTCCATACATTTTTGTTCCATACAGGTTGGTGCGTATCGACATCTATACAATACAAGTCGCCGTAAGGGCCGCAGGAATAAACATGTTTGTCATCCACAACCGGAACGCTTCGCGAGCCGGGGAAGGGAACGGAACCCGGAGAATCGTAGCTGAATTTCCAGAGTTCTTTACCTGTCTGAAGGTGAAAGCATCGCATAACGTCGCCCGTTTCATCGTCTCTGTCAAGTAGATATACTTTCCCGTTTCTCACCACGGGGCCTCCATACCCTGCTCCTGCGTTTACCGACCATAATACTTCGGGGCCTTTTTCGGGCCACTGTTTCAATAAACCTTTCTGAGGCGATTTACTGTTCCTGTCCGGACCAAGGAATTGAGGCCAGTCCTGGGCCTTGATGTTCGGAGAGGAGAAAATAAAAAGCGCGACGACGGCAGTAAAAAAATACGTTGTTTTCATGTTTTCCGAGTTTATATAAATGACGCGAAAGTAAAGCAGGAGCCGTAAAGGTTGGTTTCCCTTATGGCTCAAATATGCTTTATTGTATGGCTCCTTTCTTTTATTTGCTTGTTGGCGGAACGCCATACAGCAGTTTGTAGGCAGTGGAGAAGTGCGACAGGCTTCTTCGAGCTGCTTTTGCCGAAATACTTTTCTACAAAGCTATTCCCAAATTTCTATCTACTTTTTCCTGTAAACGGGAAAAATGGATAGAGAGTTTAGTCAATAAAAGATAATGGCCATAGTTACTTAAACTAAACAAGCGATTTTGTTTCATATTATCTCTTGAAATACTGCGATTTTGGCAGTTGTTTATCCTATCGAGAAAAACAATGCCTTCATATTCTAAACCACCACCGATTGGTAAATAAAGTATTTGAGTGATATGTTGCTGCTTCAACCGTTCGATGTGTTGATTTAAACTTTCGTGATTTGTGAAAAAATCAGATTGTTTCAAACTATCTATGTATTTTTCTAATCGAAAAATAGGAGCATAACAAACTTGTGAAGGAAAGGGGCGTTTATTGCTTGGTTCAATATCGCAAGTATTAGATAAAATAATGGATGGAGCTTCTCCTATTTTCATATCCGGCAAATTTATGATCTTTAGAGATTTTAAGCCATCGCCCTGAAATACAGTATGAGTATCGTACAAATAATTGGTGTATAGACTGTTTGATATATTATTCGGAAACTCGCCTATATTTTTAATCAATTCTTTAGTTGATTCTTCCGAAAGATACTTAGGTAAGTACAAGTGAATGTCATCTCTCCAATTCATATTAAATCCCAAAATTTTTCATTTACCATATCCACTATGCGCCCATCCAAATCTTCGCTGTTGTTTATTAGATTTGAAATAAAATCACGCAATACATCTATGTTTTCTCTATCGGATAAACCATATATACTACATGGATGAACAGATGAAAGAGAGGAGCTAATATATGAGTGATTTATATCAATATCGGAAGAAATAGAAGCAGTAACGAGTAAAAACATTAAACCGTGCCATGTATTATTTATCCGGGCGGGCTGCTGTTCGATGTAATTATTGGTGTTGGAATACAAAGAAGAAGCTGAATTTAGACCGTCTTCTAATATGGATGTACTTGATGAATGAATATTTGTCATAATCTCAATTAAAAAAACTGTCATACATAGCGCCTTTGGTCATATCCTTAAAAACAGTACTCAGGTATTCGTGTGCGCTGTTTAGCCATGAAGATATATCAACGTCAGAATCAAGTATTATTTTATTCTTAAGGCTGGTTTCTACTAAAAAACCTTCGCCCTTCAACTGAATCATACCTCTGTTAATAGAAAAATTAAACTGCCCTGTATTTTCCTTGTGTCCCGTTGCAAAATTCACAAAAGACGGATTGTGTTTTTCTGACTGCATACTGTGTATGATTTGCAAATGCAAATTATCTTTCAAAAAGCTGTACGCATTATGGTTAAAATCAAACGGATAAAAATCCAGATACTTTAATGCAATATCAAATGTAGACGAAGGATTAAAATCGTATGATTCTTTGAATTTTGCGAATACATCAAGTACTTCCTTTTCAAAATCCTCCCAAATATAAGTTTCATTGATTGTATTGACAGACAACAGTCCCGGTCCTAACTGATATATAGGATAACTGTTCTCATTTTTTCTAAACCTGTATACGGGTTTATTCTTGAACACATCAAGAGGAACTTCCATTCCGGCAAGTGGAATTTGTACAAGGTTTATTCTCAGTGGATATTTGTCTTTCAATTTGATGTACATATTTCCTAAGAGAAATCGAAACTTCTCCAACTCTTCCGGAGTATTTGTTATCCATGACAACTCAGCTATCACTTCTATAAGAGGCGCTTTAGGCAATTTGCTCATATTCAATTATCTATTAATTTATATTTGTTTATTTAACAACGTAAAATTACCGATAAAATTACGTACTGCCAAAATAAATGTTTTACCACCCAACTATTATTTTTATTTGCTTGTTGGCGGAACGCCATACAGCCGTTTGTAGGCAGTGGAGAAGTGCGACAGGCTTTTGAATCCTACTTCAAAGCAGACGACGGATACCTTTTTACCTTCGCTGTCGATTTGACGACGTGCTTCTTCGAGCCGCTTTTGTATCAACCATTTTTCGGGCGACAGGAGGCTTATCTTTTTAAAATCGCGCTTGAAGGCGGCCAGACTCCTACCGGTGTAGGACGCAATTTCTTCCAGCGAAAGGTCGTACATGTAGTTTTCGTTCAGGTAGTCGAGGATGTCTATTTTCCACGGCTCGGTGAAGTCGAAAAGCGAGGAATAAAAACATTTGTCCGTGTTCAGCAGAACATAAACGCCTTCCATCAATTTCAGATTCATCAGTTCGTCGGTGGGTTGCATGCCGGAATCGAAATAGGGCGTTATCGACTCGAACAGGCTTACGATGTCGGGGCGGTCGGCGGGAAGTTTGTATACGCTGACTTTCGGTCTTTGTGCGTCTTTGGGAAGCTGCTTCTTGTGGAGGATATGATAAAACTCGCGAAGAAAATTGCGGGGAAAGCTAAGGACAATCGACTTGAATTGCTCGTCGTCTTTCGGTCGTTTCGTCATGCTGACCTGATTGTCTTTGCGTACAAAAGCACATTCTCCTTTGTGAAGGTAGGTGATTTTGCTACGTTCGTTGATTTCCATTTCGCCGGAATAAATATAAATGAGATAATGCAGTTTCGATGCCGGATTGTATTTGCTGGCATTATCCGTGAAGCACGACAGGAAAATATCCGAATACCGGATTGTTTTTGTTCCTTCCATAATTATATTTTTCGCCAAAGATACGTGTTTTTACAGATGTTGTTCCTACCGTATCGCCTCGCTTTTTTCTGTCGGCGCCCCATAAGCGTGGGAAAAACCCATGCAACCCAATCCGATGGCGGAGACTTCAAGTCCGCCGTTTCCCAATTTGCGTTTTTTCATTTCAAAACCTCCTGTTGGGATGCTTTACCTTGATACATCTTCTTTTATCATGAAACCCGGAATAAGCGGAGCGACATCCTTCAATTCGAGTTCCTGCACCATATCAAGTGTTCCTTGTTTGTATTTAAGGAAATGTGGTGTTTGAATGTGGCTCTGATATGCTTTCTCGTCTGCATAAATTTCCAGAATAGTTATTTTATGGGGTTGTTCTTTCTCTGCAACTGCGTATAGCGTAAGAACACCCGGCTCTAATAGCATTGCCGCTCTTATCCCTTCTTCGAGAAGAGAGTTATACTCCTTTAAGCGGAGGGAATCAACGGTTATTAACGACAAACTTACCCTATTTCTCTGTTTATTGAGGTCTTGCTTTTCCTGACTATTATTTAATGCTGCCGATAGTTGTTTCGTTTGTACGCTGTTGTATTCTTCGTCCGCAACGTGTTCGTACCATTCGCTTTCGCCGGAAGTCAGCGCCAAATGCACAAACCATGAATCACTCGCCGTTCCGGGCGCAAAAGTCACATTGGCGACGGCGGTATTGAGCGCGTTTTCCGTCGAAATCATTTGCAGCCAAGCCTCGCCGGTAAACCATTGCGGATTTACAGGTTCGCCGAGCGGAAAGACGGTTGATTTTTCGAGAATCGTATGCTTTGTAGCGTCGGTTTCGTTGTAAACTTCCTTAACGATATTGAAAGCGCTCCACGCTTTGGGCCATCCGGAATAAAACGCCTGGTGTGTGATTATTTCTACAATTTCCTGTTTCGACAAACCATTGTCTTTACCTCTCTGCAAATGGGATTTTAACTGTTCAAAATTACCGCCTGCAATGAGCGATACAATCGTTACCAAACTCCGGTCTCTTGCCGGGAGTTCCTCTTCCCGCGACCATACTTGGCCGAATAGAACATCGTCGTTCAGTTCGGCAAATTTCGGGGCCAAAGAGCCGAGTCGGTCGCGCCCCGCCGTTACTTTTTTATTGTCCATCTCCTGTGCCTTTAATG
>JAISZY010000114.1 GCA_031284375.1 Tannerellaceae bacterium
GGATGTCGTAGAGCGGATAGGGATAGATATGCCCCTGCGCTCCCTGGTATACCCAACCGGTGAAGAAGATGGAATTAGCGTCCGGCGCCCCTATTTCGTACGTAGGCAGGACTAAAGGCAGCTGTTCTACTTTCACGGTTTGCGCCATGGTTGGTAGCGCAAGGAGACCGATACTCAGCAGCACGGCTAATCCTCTTTTCATGAGCCTTCGCATCGTCATCTGGTTAAGTTCGGGTTCAGCATCGCATCGGCAGCGGGATAGGGAGCGTACATTTTGTCGTCGCTCCATTGTCCGGCATCGGCAGGCATGTCTACTTTTTCCTTCCGGAAGACGCCGTCGGTTACTTCTATCAGCGGATTCTGCTTGCGATAGTCGAAGTGTGCTTTCACCCGGTTCATGCGGAACATATCGTGATATCGCGGGGCGAGGCTTCCCCAGTAATATCCGGCTATTTCCCATCCATGTTCGTCGTAGGCAGCTTCGGCCAATTGTTCGGCCGTAAGGCTACCGGAGGGGATTGGTTCGAGTCCGGCCCGGGTACGAACGCGGTTCAGTACTTCGTAGGCAAAGGCATCGTTGCCGCCGGAGCGTCCAATAGCTTCGGCATACCAGCAATATACTTCGGAGAGTCGTAGAATCTTGTGCGACTTTTCGCCAATCATATCCCCTTGGTCGTTTCCTTTGGTGTAATCGAATTCTGTTCCCCGGTTTCCTTCGCAAGCGGCCAGATACCAGGGATGGCAGACTACTCGTCCGCTGCCGGTTTCGTAATTAGGGTCGTACCACCAGTCTTGCAAAACGCCGCTAAGCAAGGTTTTGGGCGCAAAGGTGGCCTCTTTTCTGGGTCCTTCGGGGAATCTTTTCCAGAAGCTGATTTCTCCGGTAGAGTCGTTCCATCCACCGCCGTGGCTTCCTCCGTCTACGTCTTCGATTACGTCGCAGTAGGAAGACATCACCGATTCATCCCAAGGCCAGTTCATGCTGTAATAGGTAGCGAGAATCACCTCGGTATTGGTGTTGTTGTAAGCCCAGGAATAGACCTTCCAATACTCGTCGAGCAATTTGTAATAATAACCGGTTTGCTTGGCGTCGGAGGCGTCGATTACTTCCTTTGCTTTGGCGGCAGCCTGCGGATAGTATTCGGTTTTGTTCAACGGCCATCCGGCCATGGAAAGATAAACGTAGGCCAAGGTCGCTTTGGCGGCGCCCTGACTGACGGCTATATTCATTCCGTTCATCGCCCAAGGCGCATCCGTCCATTGTGCCGGGAGATTTTGCTCGGCCAATTTGAGGTCTGCCACTACCTGGTTCAGCACGGCCTCTTCGGAACTTATTTCCTTACTGTAGTCTATTACGTCGTCCAGCACAAGGGGCACTTTGCCCCAGCAGCGCGAGAGCTGGAAGTACGCGTAGGCTCTCCAGTAGGCAGCTTGTCCGATGGTTGTTTCGACCTTGCGATTGAGTCGTTCGTCGTCGCCCCGCAGTTTGTCTGCGTTGTTGATGATATAGTTAGCCGCTTTGATTAACTCGTAGGTACCCGTCCATTCGTTGCGAAGGCGCGTATTATTGTCGCTCACGCCGTATCGGTCGAAATCCCGGAAGTCTTGTTTGTTACTGGCCGGGTGGGTAGAAAGGTCGTCTCCTGCAAAGGGATGCACATTGTATTCGTTGGAGCCGCAGCGCGTCATGGCACGGCGGTACAAAGCATGGAGCGAGAGGTCGAGGTCGTTTTCGCTTCCAAAGAACGTAGATTGCGATAAACGTCCTTTGGGGTCTTCTTCTAAGAAATCATCACAAGAGGTTGTCCACAATATCAGAAATCCTGCGATCAGCGCTTTAAATAATGTTTTCATATTTCATTACTTTTTGTGGTATTAAACAATTAGAAATCCAATTTCACTCCAAGCGTATAGGTTCTTGGAATCGGGTAAGCTCCCCAGTCGGCTCCGTAGAGCTGATTGTACACTTCGGGGTCGTATCCTTTGTAGCCGGTGAGCGTAAACAGATTCTGTGCGCTCAGCGACAAGGTTAAGTCGGCAAATTTCAGCCACTCCTTGGGGAAACGGTATCCGATGCTCAGGTTTTTGAGTTTCAGGAAGGAAGCATCTTCAAGGAATTGGGTGGAATTACCGTAATACTTATTGTCCGAACTTCTCGCGCTTGGAAATTCCGCATCGGCTTTGTTCGCCACTTTATCCCATCCTTTAAAGTAGGCATCGCGGAGCGTGATAAACATAGAAGCTCCCACGATGGATGCCGTTTGCCAACGGGTAACGTCCAAACGGTTGTATCCCACGGCGGCATTAAAGAAGGCATTCACCTCGAAATTTTTCCAGGTAAAGGAGTTGTTCCACCCGAACGACCAAGTCGGTTCGGCTTGTCCGGTAATGATACGGTCGTCGCTTGTTGGGTCGTTCGAGACCGTGCCGTCTGCTTTGCGGTACAGGTTTACGCCGGTAGCCTCGTCGATGCCTACCCAGTCGAACACTAAGAAAGAACCGATGGGATAACCCGGTTTCAGGATGGACGAAGGTTCTACAATACCGGAAATTCTTTCCCCTATTATTTCTTTTTCGCCGGCCAGGTCTATCACTTCATTCTTCAGGTAGGTAGCCGTAAGGGTTGTTTCCCATGCAAAATCTCCTGATTTTACCGGAACGGCATTCGCCAGAAATTCCCATCCTGTGTTCCGCACATGTCCCTGGTTCACCCAGAACGTACCTCCTCCGTTGTAGGCGGGGATTGTCTTTTTGTTGAGCAGGTTCTTGGTGTCTTTCATAAACCAGTCTATCGTAACGTTCAGTTTCTGATCCAGGATGCTGAAGTCTACGCCTATATCGTACTGGTTGGTACGTTCCCATTTCACGTCGGGAGTGGGAATGGTCTTAGCCCAATAGCCGGTGTATTTGGTCGAAGCGCCGTACGCATAGGTTTCGCTTGAGAGCATCCCCAAGGTCTCGTAAGAATCGATTGCCTGGTTACCTATCACGCCGACGCTACCGCGCAACTTCAGTTGTTGGAAGGTTCCCAAGTCTTTCAGGAAGTCTTCTTCGGCTATATTCCAGGCAACGGCGCCTGAAGGGAAATACCCCCATTTGTTCTTGCCCTGGAATTTGGAAGCGCCGTCGGCACGTATAGAGGCGGTAAGCAGATACTTGCCTTTATAACCATACTGTACCCGGCCGAGAGCCGAGGCCATCGAGTTGGAGGCATAGCTGTTTTCCGCATTCCTGGTAGAGGCCAGACCTACATTCCAGTAACCCACGGTTTCCGTCAGCAGGTTATTGCCGGAGATTTTCGTCCGTGTCCATTCGCTTGCGCTTAATTCCAACACGCCCATAGCGGTGAGCGAGTGGTCGCCAAATCGCTTCGAATAAGTAAGGTTGTTGGTATTCTGCCACGACAAGGTTTTGTCGAGACGGTTTTCCATATAGCTGGAAGCTCCGGGGTAACGGCTTGCCGATTGCAGGTCGTAAAACGGGTTATCATCATAGCCCAAACCGCCCTGCACCGACAGGGTTAAACCGTCTGTTATCGTAAAGAGCAGGTTCAGGTTTCCGTACACCTGATTATGGTAGTCGTTCAGGTCTCTTGTCGCCACATCGGCATAGGGGTTGTGGTCGATGTTATTCCACGTATCATCGTTATAGATACCGGTATCCGGATTCTTTAGTTGGCGGATGGTGGGAGAATAATTGATAGCCCGTCCAATGTCGGCGGTTGCATTATGTTTTTTTGTTCTCGCCAGCCTCAGATCGGATACCACGCGCAGCCAGTTCGTTACATCGGTTTCTATGTTCGAGCGGAACTGGTAACGGTTGTATTTGGCAAAGACGGTGATGGCCGATTGGTCGAGCACTTCGCCCGAAACAAGGTAACGGGTCGATTTATTCCCTCCGGCAATACTCAGTTTGTAATCCTGATTGTACCCTGTTTGCGTCATCAGGTCTTGCCAGTCGATACCTTGTTGGCCCTGTTGGTAGAGCTGTAAATCGTTGTCCGTTATATTTTCGACGTTTTTGATGTCTTTCAGAGCCAGGGCATACTCATAGGGGCTTAGCAAGTCATATTTTTTCGCCATCTGCGCCATCCCTAAGTTGGATTCGAACGTAATTTGCGGGCGTCCTTCTTTCCCTTTTTTGGTAGTAATCAGCACCACGCCGTTCGCACCTCTTGAGCCGTAGATAGCAGTAGCCGAAGCGTCCTTGAGAACTTCAATCGATTCTATATCGGTCGTATTCACTGCTCCGGCTCCGATGATACCATCCACTACATAAAGCGGGTCGTTGCTTTTGTTGAGCGAAGTTGTACCTCGGATACGGATTTTAGCGCCCTCGCCAATCATACCGGATTTATTCGTTACCTGCACTCCGGCCATACGTCCTTGCAAGGCATCGTCCAGACGGATAACAGGTTCATGTTCAAACTGCCGGCTTGTTACGGAAGAGACCGAACCGGCCAAGTCTGATTTTTTAACCACGCCGTAACCAATCACCACGACTTCGCCCAGCGCCTGGGTATCTTCCGTCAGTTCTATTACAAGCGAGGTTTGGTTTCCTACGCTTATTTCCCGCGTCAGGTAGCCGATAAAAGAAACGGTTAGTGTGGCTCCTTGCGAAATGTTCAGCGTAAATTTTCCGTCTATATCCGTGATGGAACCGTTGGATGTTCCTTTCTCCACCACGTTTGCTCCAATAACCGGTTCACCTTTCACATCGGACACAAGGCCGCTTATCCGCCTTGTGTTCTGTTGGGGTTGGGCCGTGTCGCTTCGTTTGCTCAATACGATATGAGTTCCTTCCATGGAATAATCAATATCCGTATTTCTGAGCAGATTACTTAATACGTAATTTACCGGTTTACTGTTTACTTTAACCGATACCTTGCGATTCACATTCACCTGATTGTTATAAACAAAAAGGTAATCCGTCTGGCTTTCGATTTCATTCAATATTTCGTCCAACTGTGCAACGCTTTTGTGAATTGTCACGCGAGCATTCTGCGAATGTGTGTCGGCGGCATACGAACAAAATACACAGACTATCCATAGAAATGAAACTAACCGCATAATTCTGAAGATTTGTTTAGACCGGGGATTTTTCAAACGATTCCTTCCCGGCAAAGATTTATTTTCCATACTTTTGTAATGTTAATAAATAATTGATACAATTGTTTTAAAGTGTGTTGATTAGGGCCGGTGAGCGGTAGGACGCATGCCGGCTTTCTTTTTTCTCGGATTCTTTGATTATTTCTTCTCCATAGGCAGTACAATTTTAAGGTAAACGGATCATTACAAGTTAACAACTTATTCAATGTAGATGATTTGATTTTCGTCGTCCCGGACATACTTGAAGCTGATATCCTTCTGCAACACCCGCAAGGCGTAGTCTATACCGTCTGTATGTCTGAACTTACCGGTATAAGAGTAGAGTAATACCTGTTGGTTTTTCACGTGGATACGCACGCCATAGTATTTCTCCAATTCTTTCATCATAGCCGGTACGGACTCGTTTTTGAAGCAGATTAATCCCTCTACCCAACGATATACGGTATAATCGTCTATCGCTTCCACCCGCAAAGAATCTCCTGTCCATACGGCTTTCCGGTCGGAAGTAAGGACGAGAGGTGCGGCAGAATTGTTTTTCGGTGTGATTCTCACGCTTCCGCTCATCAGGGTAGTGATAAATTCGTTGTCCGAAGTATAGTCTTCCACATTGAAGGTGGTGCCCAAAGCCGTGATCGAGCCTTTGTCCGTATGCACAACAAACGGCCTTTTCTCGTCTTTGGCTACCTCGAAATAGGCTTCGCCGTCGAGTTCCATCGCCCGCTCTTCCTCGTTGAACGAAACAGGGTATTTCAGCGTTGTGCGGGCATTGAGCCATACCTTTGTCCCATCAGGCAGCAAAAGATTCACCCGTTGTCCGGCCGGCACGGAAATCGTTTGCATGGCGACCGTACCTTTTCCCCCGGATTTGTGGTAATAGCCATAGACTCCCGCCCATACGAAAGCGGCTATGGCTGCAGCTTTCAGTACTTCGCGCATGATCCATGTACGACGAGGGTGCAACCGGTTCTTTTTCTCCTTGGGGGCGGTTTCCGCAAGCAAGGTAGAGGCGTCGAAAAAAAATCTTTCTTTCAAGAACATCTCCTTGTTTTCAATCCCTGCCTCCATCCATTGGCGGATGTGCATTTCTTCCTCCGGAGACGAAGAACCTTCAAAAAATCTATATAATGTATTTTTATCCATAATCTTGATTGAAACCGGATATCCGATTATTAAGATAGCAGTTTATAAAGCAATAACCCTAATAAGGGGAGATAATCTTTTAGACTCTGACGTAAAATTTTCAGCGCTTTCGAGATATGGAATTCTACGCCTTTCACGCTTATCCCACATTCGTCGGCTATTTCCTTGTAAGATTTATTCCCATGGCGGCTCCGGAGAAATATCCGGCGGGTTTGCCCGGGCATACCGTCTACTGTTTTCCGAACCATTTCCATGATTTCGGCAGTGAACAACAGGTCGGGGTCGCAGGCTTCCAGCGTGGAGATACGTGTCTGCAATTCCCATTGGGCATGGCTTCTGAGTTTTTCCGCCACTTCTTCCCTCACTTGCAAATGTTCCAGGTAATTCAAGCATTTATGTTTGATAATCGTAAGGATATAGGCCGGAACGTTTGAGTCGGGAGGTAAGGTATGTCGATTTTCCCAATAATACGCAATGGCTTCAAGTGTGAAGTCTTCCGCAACGGCTAAATCTCTGATATACATATTGGCGAAACGAACGAATCGCCCTTGATACTCTTCAAACAGCCTGTTTATTATATTCAAATCGGATGTGGTTTCCATGTCCCTGTCTTTTTGTAAAGGTAAAAATACAAAAAAACAATCATACGCTGGTTGTACGTTCGAAAAAAGCAAAAAAAATGATCCCTCCGGTTATTTTGTTAGTATATTCGCACAGACTGCGCCGATATTCGGCATAGTACAACGATGAATACGGAGTAACGTATAGTGCAGACAAAAGAAAATTGAAGAAAACAAATTACAATCTCACGGAATATAAAATTCTACCCGGATGCGAGGTTATTGGAAACAATTCATTCCGGTCTATGCCATCCCCCATCCTTCCGGCGCATGGGGACTCACCAATGAAAACCGTGAAGTGATAAGCCGCCTACTGGCGGAAGTGTTAGCAAATGTGTGATTGCTAACGATGGGCTTTTCCCAATTAAAGATAAGGGCACCTCTAAAAACCCCAAAATCAAGGCTTGCGACAGAGGAAAAAGCGGAGTTTACTAAAGTAAATGAGCATTTTGCCGACGGAGCGTAACGCAGAGTTTGGGGTTTTTAGAGGTGCCCATAACAACCCGCTGCGCATACCGTAAAGACTGCCGGCGGGTTGTATCGTTTCTATAATGCCCATAAATCAAGATTGACCCTGATTCGGGTAGTAGAACGGAGCTGTGATAAAAGCCGGTTTTCCATCCTTGTTTTATTTAACCGGTAGTATACTTTCCAATTATTTTTTACAGGGAAATAGGAAAATTGACAATAAATACATCTTTTTTACAAATAATTCCCATAAAATATGACCATACCTTTGCACCAGAATTCAGAACCCATTTTTCTTTATGAAAATCAAAAACAGGGTGAACGTATATATACAAAGTCATTATTTATTATTTAAACTATTTATCCATTGATTCCATGAAAGTAAATTTTAAGAAAACAACAAGACTTGCAAAAACAACAAAGCTGCTCGCGTTGGCAGCTATTATCGGAATGGTTGGTTGCTCTAAAGAAGAAATAATCAGCAACGGTACGATAACCGACGGAAACAGTCTTATCGAAGACAATGTAAACAACGGCTTCAAAAGCATAAGCCTGAAGCTGGTCAGCAAAACGTCTGCTACACGTGCGGAAAACAATTCGGTGTCGGACAACGAAAAAGTGGTATTCAACAACGGCTTTCTGCTGTTTGCCTCCGAACAGTACAATATCACCAAAGTGACGGCCATCACCAATCAGGCCGGCGCCAATACCGACAGCGAAGTAGACATAGACTTGCTTACCGACGGAGTAACCATTACGAACGTGCCGGGGCACTCAAAATATGTTTACGTGATTGGCAATGTGCCGGTAGAAATACAATCGCCGGCAACGGGCAAAAGTCTTACGGCGTTGAAGGAAGAACTTGTGCTGTATACTTCTCAGCACAACATTGCCGGCGTCACGCTGTTTGGCGGAAAAGAAATCACCCTGGATGTTCCGTCCAACAAGTATGTAGCCCAGTTTGAATTGGGCACGCTTGTGGCGCGTCTCGAAATCGGAAAAATCACATCGGCTGCGAACAGCGACATTGATAATTTTCAGGTAGACGGTATTTTTATCAATAATTATTATGCTTCCGTTTCGCTTGCAGGCAATGCGCCGACGGCGGTTGTAAACAATACGAATACCGCCGATTTTGTGCGGTACAGTTTGGCTTATCCCGCCGCGGATGACGGTATTCTGTTTGACTACAAAGACCCGTCAAACCTCAGCTTGGGAACTTTGGCCGACAATGGCCGTTCCTATACGCCGCAAACAGGCAATGCCTGGACATACAACTTGCTTGCTCCCAAAACAAGCAGCGCAGGAAGTCTCGAAACACCGCATATCGTGATTCGCCTCAGCAATATCCATACAACCAACAATGTTGATTACAATGGCGAATGGTACCTCACCGTTTCCGGACTGAAAGTGGGCGGAGATAAAGTAACCTACTTAGAGCCGGGCAAGGTGTATCATATCAAAAACATTGCATTTTCTCATGCCAACATCCAGCCGGAACCGGAAATGAAAACCATGGAGGTAGCCGTAGAAGTAAATCTGGTAGAATGGAAAGTGTCTGATACCGACGTGATTTTCGGACAGGAATAAACAACCGTAGCCGGAGCGTTTCTACTCTCGGAAGGGACGCTCTGTTTTTTTCAAACCTCTTAAAAACAACATATAAAAAAACAACCATCCAACATGAAGATGAAACCGGTACATACCCCGATAGCACGAATATTCCTCTTGCTGTGTGTGGCTTGCCTTAGCTTCATGGCTTGCACTTCCGAAGAACAGATATTTACAGACGAAGTCTACGAAAAAAGCCATGACGCCAAAGTAAGTTTTTCACTCATGCTTCCTTTCCGGATGCAGACGCGCGCACTGAGCGAACAGGACGAAAACGCGATTCAACAGGTACGTTTATTAATGTTTAAGAACACAAGCGGCATCATGACCTACTGTATGGGTGTGAATGGGAGCAATATCCACTCCAATTCGCTTTCGCAAAAAACGTTCGACGCTATCCTGCCGGCCGGCGAATACGACATTGTTGTTCTGGCCAACGCGCAGGACATTGCGGATGGTAGTAATATTTCGCTGGGCGATACGAAAGAAAACGTACTCAAGGCGCTTGTAAAGAAAAATGCAGGCAAATGGAACGAAAACAGCATTCCCATGTGGGGGAGAATCGATAATCTGACAATCCACTCCGAAACGGATTTCAACAACAACAGTTATTCCGTAGAGATGACGCGCATGTTGGCCAAAATAGACATAGAAACACTCGCTTCCGCCTCCGCCGACTTCTCTCTTACCGATATACGGTTGTACAATTACAGTTCTCAGGGCGCACTCGTTCCGGATCCGGCCACCTGGTCGTCCGACAATATGGCCGTTTCGCCTACGCAACCTTCCGCGCCGGGGGGCTATGCCGCCGTTTCTTCTCCGTTGATATTCGACGCCTCAGACGGGGTGACGACCAATGGATGCAAACAGATTATTTATACCTGCGAAGCGCCGGCCGGCTCTGCCGAAAACTTGTCCGCCAACACCTGTATCGTTATTGGCGGAAGCTACCGGGGCGAAGCCACAAGCTATTATAAGGTAGATTTTGCCGGCGAAGAAAACAATCGCCGGGTGTTTCTGCCTCTGCTGCGCAACAACTATTATCTGATAAACATCATACGCGTAAGCGGCAACGGTTATCCTACGCCCGAAATAGCGCTTCAATCGCCTTCCGTCAATATCAATACATCCTTTCTCTACTGGACGGAACAGAATATGAACAACGTAGTCTTTGACGGAAAATATATGCTGGGTGTATCCACCGGCCGACTTACCTTACCGAGCGACGCCCATACCACTACGGGCAGCGACAATACGCTTAACATCAGATCTACCATGCCGGCGGGCTGGGAAATAGAAAAGATAACCGACGCAAGCGGCATGGCAGGCACGGCGCCGTGGCTCACACTCAACCTCCTGGCCGACGCCTCCGGCGCAGCCAAAGCCGTGACGGTCTTTACGGAAAAAAATACTTCCATGTCCAACCGGACGGCATACATCTACATCCGTTCCGGAAATTTGCGGTATTGCGTGGAAGTCACTCAGGAAACCGTACCCGGATTCTACATCGAGGTGACAGACCTCTCTACCGGACAGCCCGTAGACCTGTACGACTTTACATATCAGGCCGGACAGGTAAAAGAGTTCAGGGTTGTATGGAAACCGGCTACGATAAAAGTAACCGTGTATGTAACAAATCCCGGAACCGCTTTTGCAGGAACCGGAGCGCCCGGTAATAATTCCCAACTTACCGGAGGCTCGAAAACGTATACGATTACCGGAAACGGCTCCACAATCAACCGGCTTACAAAACTGGACTTTGCTCTCACCGACGGAACCCGGACGGAAGTAAAAACACTCTTCCTGCGCCAGAAACAATAATTGTATTTTCACTGTAAAAAAATAAACGACGATGACAACATATCATAAAAACATATTGACCTTTTTGTATTCCTGCCTTTTCATCCTTGCTTTTGCCGCATGTACGGAAGAGATTGTTCTATACACCGGCGAAAACGACGAAATAACAAACGGCAACGAAACGCGCGTGAGTTTTTCGATTCGGGTGCCTTCGCAAATACAATCAACGGCAACGAAAAGCCTATCGGACGAAGGCGCAGTCGGGAAGATTCATATCCTCCTGTTCAAAACAACGGACAACACCCGTACATACAGCCAATGTATATCGGTAGATAACATAACCGCAAGTTCCAATACGCAAAAAACGTTTCAGGTCACTCTCCCCATCGGGCTGTACGACCTGGTTGTACTGGCCAATGCGCAGGAAATAATCAACCGTAGCGGCATTTCCTTCGGCGATACGAAGGATGATGTACTCAAAGCCCTTGTAGACAGGAATACGGACACGTGGGACGTTGACTATATCCCGATGTGGGGACAAATAGACAACAGGACAATCAATCCACAGTCCGACTTCACCGGAAACAATGCCATCCCTATGATCCGGATGCTTGCCAAGATAGAAGTAGAAGTCACGCCCGAAGCGGCCGGAGAGAACAACAGCAATTTTACCCTGACCGATATACGGCTGTACAACTACAGTTCTCAAGGCTCGCTCGTTCCGGACCTGCGCACGTGGCCGGCAGACAACGTCTCCGTGCAACCCAGCAAACCGGCCGTAGCAAACGGATATGCCTCCATGTACTATCCGGCCAATCCTCCGCTGGTGTTCAACAGTCGGGTGGGCTATATCTACGAAGCGCCGGCGGGCGGAAACGGGAAGGCGATGGCCGGCAATACTTGCTTGGTCGTGGGCGGAAGTTACCGGGGCAGACCTGTTACATACTATCGCGCAGACTTTGTGAGCAAAACCGATCCGGACAAATTTCTTCCCCTCCTGCGCAATCATCACTATCTGATGAAAATTATCAAAGTAAACGCCGACGGATACCCCACGCCCGAACTCGCCTTCGAAACAACGCTCGCCAACATGGAAGTAGATGTATTGCCATGGAACAGCAGCAGCATGGAAAATGTATCTTTCGATGGGCAAAACACGCTGGAAGTATCGGAAAGCACGTTTACCTTCCCGAACGGAGCGCAAACAACGGCGGCAGCAAACAACCGGCTTACGATTTGCACCAGCGTAGCCAACGGATGGGAAATAGAGAAAATCACGGACGCGAACGATTTGGCCGTCACCTGGCTTACGGCAAGCGAAGGATTGTTTTCTTCGCCCAATATTCCGAAAGACATCTACCTCTTGGCGGAAGAAAACACAACAAGCGCCGAACGGACTGCTTACGTTTACATCCGAGCAGGCCGACTGTCGTTTCGCGTAACGGTTGTTCAGAAAGAACTTTTCAACATACGGATTACAGACGGCAACGGGAATGAAATCAACGAACTTGTGTTCCCCCTCGCCGGCGGGACCGAAAATTTCAGCATACACTGGACGCCGGCCACCTCCTCTGCAACCGTTTCGGTTTCCGCCATAGGCCAGAGCGCTACGGGAATCACAGGCTTTAAAGGAAGCGGATATCCCGCCAATACGACCGTCGTCAATGGTGGGTCGGCTACATACAGCGTCAGAGCCGACGCTTATACCGATGGAGATGGAGTGATACATCGGGCTTCGAAAGTAGACTTTACCATCAACGACGGGAACAGCATCGTTACCCGTACACTTTTCCTCCGCCAGTTTGACTTCAATCTGATTCCCGTCGTATCTTCCTATTTCCTTATGGACGGGGGCAAAAAAAAGTTCGGCATACGCGCCAATACAACGTGGGAAATAATTGATGTAATTGATCAGCAAGGCATCATTGCCAACCGCTCCGAACTGATAGGCAAGACGGGCGGCTTAGACATCACGCCCGCCGGCGAAGATGTATCGTTCGGAATCGTGAACCGCCAGAGCAGTCCGAGCGCCGAGATGCCTGTGGCAACCATCGTTTTCCGCAACGCGCCGGGAACAATATACAATGCAAAAATAACCGGCTTTTCCACATACGAAGTCAACAATCTGCTGGTATGGCCGGTAGACATGCCCATCGCTTCTACCACCACGTGGTATAATCTGGCCGATGTGCCCGATGGCACGAGCAGCACCGGCGTTCCGCCCATGGGACCGCGAAATTCAACCGTACATTCAAACAGTTGCGCCGCTCTTGACCCCTCGAACAAAGATCTCTGGCGCTTGCCGACCGTAACGGAAATACACAGCATTTTTTCATACTTCAGGAGTAATGGAGGATACGGCAAATACGCAATGGCCAACGTAGACTACAGTGGAGGTACAAGTAATCTTGCGTCAATCACGAACGGATACTGGACGGCGGAATCCAACACCCTCACGCTGATATACTATGCGGCATACAGTACAACCGAAGGCAAAGGCGGAAGGGGGGCTATTCCCAAAAACAACGCGGGCCCTACCTTTGTGGCCGAAAAGACGTGGAACATATACGCCCGTTGCGTCCGCAGCAAATGATTTTGATGTGAGCCTCATGCTAACGCTTGCATGAGGCTCATGCTAACGCTTGCACGAGGCTCATGCTAACGCTTGCACGAGGCTCATGCTAACTAATCCAATTCCATTATATCCCACACCCCGCAGGCGCGTTCCAATTCAATCAGAGCAGAGGCGCAGTTGTAAAGCGTTTCGTTATAGCTTACTTGTACATCGTTGTAGGTACGTTGCGCGTTGAGCACTTCGAGGATGTTTGTTTCGCCGCGCTCGTAACTATACACTTTCTTTTTGAGAATAGTCTCCGCCTCGTCCAACATGCCCGTCCGGAACTGCTCTACCTGACGGCAAGCGGTTTGATACCTGCTATACGCTTGCATTACTTCCGAACCGATTTGCAATTCTACCGCCTCGTATTGTTTCTCGCTCTGTGTAGCCGCCCATTGCGCCGCCCGTAATTCGCCTTTGTTGGCGTTCGAGAATCTGAGAGGAATACTGATTCCGGCCATAACTCCCGTGAAAGCAGGCGCCGGCGCGATTTGGTTCAATACCTCCGCCGAATAATTCCCGCCAAGACTGATGCCCAAATCAATGGCCCGATTGGCTTTAGCCAAGCGCAGGTTGTTTTGCGAAACTTCTTTGAACTTCAGCGCCGCCTGCAAATCGGCACGATTGTTTTGCGCCGTCACAATAAGCGCAGGCAAATCAAATACACGTTTCAGATACGACAATTCGCCCGCTATCGAATCGGGTAACTCCGTGTAGTTCTTCCCCTGAAACAATAACAACCGAACCAATGCCTCTTGCCAATCGCCTTCGCTCGAATACACCTCATTCAACATACCGGCGGCTTCCAATTTCGATTGCCGCGCATCGACTTCCATAATAACACCTAAGCGGAAACGTAAACTGTCGGCATGGGCTAAGGAGAGCATTTGCCGGTACGAGGCTTTTTGTATTTCGTACAATCGCTTTTGTTTCAATGTTTCCAGATAAGCAAGGGTAGCTTCGGCTCTCAGGCTGTGGAAATAATCTTCCAGCAAAGCGTCCGTCATTTCTTTTTCGCTTTGCGCTACCCGTATCCGCGCTTTGCGTTTGCCCCCCAGTTCGAGCGTATAACTCAATTCGGCCTCGACGCCGTACCCCATTTGCAAATTCCAATTCTGGTTATTTGCATAACTCACCGACAATTCGGGGTCGGGAAATACCTTGGCCGCTTTCAGATTGGCCTCGGCGATGTCTATGTTGTACTTCTCGGCCAGATAACCGACATTGGCATTTCCTACATTGTTCAGGTATTCATTGAACGTTAATACCCGTTTTTCCTGTGCATGAGCTATCAGGATGAGAACGCAGAAAGATATTATCGCGACAGATTTTCTATATTTCGGCAGATGATTCATTCGGCAATCGTTTTGTTTAGTTTTCTTTTCTCCAACATATAATAAAAAGCAGGCAGCACATAGAGTGTGATGATGGTTCCGCACAATAATCCGTAAACAATCACCGTGGCCAACGGACGCTGTACATCGGAGCCGATGCCGGTAGAAATGGAAGCGGGCAGCAGGCCTAAGATAGCCACGGTAGCCGTCATCAGCACAGGACGCAAGCGGTGGGACGTGCCGGAAATAACGGCTTCCTTCAACTCCGTTCCCCATTTACGCAGATTGTTGATGTGGGAAATCATTAAAACGCCGTTCTGGATAAAGACCCCGAAGAGTGCAATAAAGCCTACGGCCGAGGATACATTAAAGGTCATCCCGCGCACTACCAATGCCAGCATACCTCCCAAAACGGCAAGCGGAAGCATCCCGATAAGCAAGCCGGCCTGGCGGAATGTGCCAAAGGTAAAGAACAGAAGGAGAAACATAACACCCAGCGTGATAGGCATAACAACGGCAAGGCGACCGAACGCCCGACGCTGGTTTTCCAATTGCCCTGCCCAATGAAACCGGAACTTGGAATGGTTGTAATCTACCTGCTCTTCTATTCTCGTTTGAGCATCGTTGACGAACGATGTCAGGTCTCGCCCCCGCAAATTCATACGCACCGTAACGAAACGTTGATTCATCTCGCGTGAAATCATACTTGCGCCTATGGTCGTTTTTATTTGCGCCACGGTGGAAAGGGGAATCATCGTACCGGAACCCGAAGTAAGCATCAAGGCTCCGATTTTTTCGGGCGTATCGCGCGATACATCGTTGTAACGGCAAATCACATCGTACACCTTGCTGCCAATGAATACCTGCGAAACGGCCTTTCCACCGATGGCCACCTCGATCAACTCGGCAACGTCGGCAACATTCAGTCCGTATTGAGCGATTTTATCGCGGTCGGCCACAATTTGAAGTTGCGGCAGAAAAGGCTCTTCCATAATGCCTACGTCGGCAGAACCCGGCACGCCGGCTACAATCTGCTTCACCTGCTCGGCGATACGGCGGCTTTCGGTCATATCCTCTCCATAGATTTTTATAGCCAAATCGCTGTGAGCGCCTGCTATCTGATCCATCACCATATCAATAATGGGTTGCGAGAAGCCCACGCCGTATCCGGGCATCGTTTCTATCATGGCTGCCATATCGGCAATCAGGTCCTGTTTTCTGCGGCCATTCTTCCAAGTGTTGTACGGTTTCAGGCCAATCATCACCTCGATGTGCGAAAAGGAAAAGGGGCATACGCCTTCGTCGTCGCGCCCTGTTTGGGTCATCACATAAGTTACCTCGTCGTAATTTTTGAGTTTAGCCCGGAGCGCTGTTGCCATCTCGGAAGACTTTTCGAGCGACATGCCGGGAGGAAGCTGTATCTGAAGCCAGATACTTCCTTCGTCGAGAGGAGGCAAAAAGTCTTTCCCTACATAGACCGATAGCCCAACAACCGCAACCAAGATGGCTACAATCGGGGCGATAATCTTCCGCGGGGAGGCGATAATTTGGGCGGTCTGCCTTTTGTGTATCTCCGTGAGGCGTTCAAGCCAGCGGTTACGATAAACCTTCTGAGGCTTTCTATATACGGCGTAGGCTAAGCCGGGAATTAGAATCAAGGCCGAGGCTAAGGCGCCCAACAAGGCGAAACTTAATGTAAAGGCCATAGGAGTAAATAGTTTCTGCTCCACTCTGTCGAAGGCAAACAGCGGCAGATAGGCGATGATGATAATGAGCGTAGCAAAGAAGATGGGTTTGGCTACGTCGGCCGCTCGCTTGGCTATACTTGATTCTTCCAATGGCGCGCCGGAATTATCCTCCCGTTTTTTGAGAATCGTTTCCATCATAACAATCGTGCCGTCTATGATGATACCAAAGTCAATGGCGCCCAGCGAGAGCAGATTGGCAGGAATATCGGTTAGCCACATCAGGATAAAAGCAATCAACAGCGAAACGGGAATCGTAATGGTGGCAAGCAACGCTCCTTTCGGACTTCCGAGGAAAATAATCAATACGCCTACAACCAACAGGATACCGAACGAAAGCGTATGCGAAATGGTATTCAATGTGGCATCGACCAATTCCGTTCTGTCGTAGAAGGTACGAATCCTTATGTCTTTCGGCAGGATGTCGTTATTCAGCTCCTCCACGGCCCGGTTTATTTCTTCCAATACCTGCGATGGATTGGCGTAACGCAGTAATTGCACCATGCCCTGTACTCCGTCTTCGTAGTCTATTTCTTCATCCACATAGCCCATAATACCTTTGCGTTCGAGATTCCCGTATTTCAGTTCGCCCAAGTCCTTCAGATAGACGGGCGCTCCGCCAACGGTCTTAACCACAATATTGCCCAAGTCCTGCAAATCGCGTACAAGTCCCACGCCGCGCACCACATAACTCAAATCTCCGCGAATAAGCGTACTCCCTCCCGCATTGGAGTTGTTGCGCTCGATAGATTCGGTGATTTCGCCGAGCGAGAGATTATATTTGGTCAGTTTATTGGGGTCTATTTCTATTTGAAACTGCGTTGTGACACCTCCGAAGTTGGATACATCGGCAATGCCGTGAATCTGCCTCAGGCGAGGAATGATCACCCAATGATTGAGTTCGGTAAGTTCTCTCAAGCTCCGGTTTCCCGTTACTACATAGCGGTATATTTCGCCTATGGGCGAAGTGAGCGGGTCGAGTCCGGGCTTGGCGTTGAAGGGCAAATCCACGTCGTTGATACGTTCCAACACACGCTGGCGTGCCCAATAGTCGTCTATTCCGTCTTCAAAGACCAGCGTAATTTTGGATATGCCGAAAAAATTCTTGCTCCGCATCACCTTCAGGCCCGAAATACCGTTGAGTTCCCGCTCAAGGGGTATGGTAATCTGTTGTTCTATCTCCGCTACCGCAAGTCCGGGCACCTGTGTGGCAACGCCAACCGATACGTCGGCAATATCCGGATACGCGTCTATGGCAAGTTGCCGCCAGGCGTAAATTCCAACGCCCGACAGCAAGACAAATATCGTCAGCATCAACCAGCGACGATGAATCAAGGTGTTCATCAATTTTTCCATATACCTACATATTCAGAAAAATTCCACCTTCCACTACTACCTTCTCTCCCTCTGCTATGCCTTCCGTAATGCGCGCCCTGTCCGTTCCAACGGTTTCGGATTCCACCTTGCGGCGCACATACCGGCCTTGGGATGCTTCAATCAAAACATAGTCATTATCCTGTTCCTGCATGATGGCCGTAGAAGGCAGAATAATGGCTTTGGAAGGAGAACTTTGGAAATGAACTTCGCAGAACATACCAAGCTTCAAATCCCGGTTGGCGTTATTACATTCCACAATCACTTCGAGCGAACGGGTTTCTTCGTCCAGCATTTCGCCTATGTAATAAATCGTACCCCAGATGACTTTGTCCGGGTGAGCGTCTGTAAATACTTCTACGCGATCGCCGTGCCGGATGGACCCGAAATATTTTTCCTTCACAAGAGCGGCCACCCAGACGTGCGACAAATCGGCCACCACAGCCAACGGCTCTGCATCCTCCTTCGCATAGCTTCCAAGGGTGATATGGTATTTTACTATCTCGCCCGAAATGGGAGAAACCACCCTGAGCGGTTGCCCCATTTGGACGGAAGAAGCGTCTATCTGAAAGATTTGCAACGTTGCTCTGGCTTGCTCAAACTCTTTGCCGGCAATCTCCGCCTCGCTCCGGGCTTGTTCCAAATCCTTTTGAGAAGCGACGCCGTTGGCCGCCAGCTCTTCCAAACGGTTATAATTCCGTTGGGCCAGCTCCGCCGCCGACTGAGCGGCAAAATAAACCTTGGTGGCTTCGTAAAACTCCGGAGATCCGAGTTCAAAAACCGGAGAACCGGCGCTCACTTTTTGTCCCAATTGGACAAACGATTGGACAATACGCCCGGCAAACGGAGAGGCAATCTCCGCCAACTTACCCGAAACGGGACGAACCGTTCCGACGGTTTTGAACTCTGCCGAGAAATCTTCCAACTGAAACTTCCGGGCTACTATTTGCTCCAGAACAGGCGAATTTTCGGACACAACAATGGTGTCCCCTTTGTATTGAACGTCTACGGCTTCGCCGGACGATTTATGATTAGATTGGCACGATGCCAGCGCTATGCACAGGCTCGTCCATATAAGTCTTTTACTCATTGATAAAATGTTTTAAAATTAAATAATGGGAAATAGCGCTGCCGGAGGCCGACAGCGTAAGGATTTCTAACGGATATTTAAACCGGAAGAAGGCGGCGCCCGCAAAGAGATGCAGGGCATTGAATCGGATAGGATTCGTTTAGAGAAAGAAGGCAGGATAAAGACAAGTAATAATAAATAGATGCTCGGATGGACGAAACAAATGCCGACCTGAAGCGAAAGGAAAACGGAAA
The DNA here is from genome assembly GCA_031284375.1 of Tannerellaceae bacterium. Classification (GTDB taxonomy): domain Bacteria; phylum Bacteroidota; class Bacteroidia; order Bacteroidales; family Tannerellaceae; genus DFXE01. The sequence continues at coordinate 19,141 of JAISZY010000114.1, forward strand.
GAGAAGAAATCAGTTTCAGTTCGGTAGGGCTGTGCGTATGGGTTTGAGCCGTCGCTTTGCTATATATATGCGAATGAACAATAGTCGCCCCGTTAATGATATGGCTATGATAGAAAAAACGGATATTCGCATAGTAGAATGCGAAAACCGTAATCAAAATCAGGGCTGCTATCCGTTTACTTCTCTGCGACATTACAACGTGTTCTATTAGCGTAAAACGACGAAGGCAAAGGTAATAAAGAATTTGTGATAAAAAACAGCAACTGTTCGGAGACGGAAAAATATGGTTTACCCCAAAAGGTTCAGGATTCCATATTTTTATATTTTTCCCTCAGACAATCTTCCAAAAGTGAAATCAGATGGGGAAATTCTACGGAGTCGAAGCTTTGTGAAATTTTTCCATCTTGTAAATAATGAATTTTGTCGCAGAGCGGTATAAGCGTATCGATTATATGCGATGTGAGAATTACAGTCTTTCCTTTATCTTTCAATTTTCCGATAAGATGAGTTAAAACATACATGCTTTCTATATCTATTCCATTAAACGGTTCATCAAAAATCATTAATTCTTTATCTAAGATTAAGGTAGACAATATAGCCAACTTCTTTTTCATCCCGGTGGAATAGGAATCTACAAGCTCATGTAAAGGTAACTGAAAAAGATTCAGCAAGGAATCTACGTTGAACGAGGGGTTGTAATACCGGAAAAAATTCAAATACTCTCTTCCTGTAATTGTTGAATAAAAAAAATTCTCTGTCTGTAAAAATGCTATTTTCGTTTTCCGAAGGGGCGTTCCATTGTAAACGATTTCACCCTTTGTGCTTTTTACAAGACCATACATTGTATTTAGTAAGGTGGTCTTTCCCGAACCGTTCAATCCAATCAAGCCATGTACCTGGCCCTGTTCCAACGTCAGATTCAGTTCATTCAAAACAATATGACGCCCATATTGTACAGTCAGATTATTGATTGTAAGCATCCAAATATATTTTTAAGTTTTTCCTGGCTAATAAGAAGTAATGTATTGATAAAACGAATATCAATGGGAAAAAAGGTGTAACGGCCCCCAAAATACCCAACGACAGCGCTATTTCATTTCCTGCATTTTTCTCGTTCGGAATGTAATGGGCATACTTCCAGCATATACAAAAAATAAAAACCGTTGTAGCCGAAGCCGATAATGCAACTAAAATCCACCACATCGAAGGATAAAAGAATATAAACAGGAGATAGAAAAGAGAACTTAATCTATGAAAATTACGAATTGCCATTGTCACTTTCTCTTTTATATAAGCTGTCGCTCTTTTTTCCGGGAGACACAATAAGGAGACGGATTCTCCTTCTTTGTAAAAATTTGTACATTGAAACAAAATAAACAGGTAAACAAAGAAAGCCATAAACGTTTTAAACAACACAGAAACCGATAGTATGTAGAAAATTATCAGATAAACAGCCGATGTTCTACTACCCGATATCCATTCGTACGAATTGGGAAAGACCTTGTCGTAATGCAGCTTCGGGAAAGAAATGTGTGAAAATGGAGGGATATATGCTACGGCTATCAGACAACAAGCCGCAATGGGGATAAGCTTAAGATTGCCGGAAATAGCTATCAAGATAAAAAGAGGGATTGATACGACTGTATATTCCATGAGGTAAAGCATATGTACATTCTGATAAAGTGATGTAATAAACATCTTGTCCTTGCGACGCTGATGATAAGCAAATAGTAACCAAACGTATATTGCCATACAAAAATATCCGTTCGGGTCTTTCGACAACTGGCCGGAAATCAAATATCCGACACAGAAACCGATTAGGATTATAATGAAATAATACGGAAAAGGAATCAAACTCATGATTCTCTTAAGTCGTTGCCACTTTAGAAGGAGGATATTCATACTGCTTATTGCACTATTTCTATGAATGAGTTGGACAATGCACAAATGTATGAACAAGATGGAGAAAAACCAAACCCTCCTGACTTCGCCATTGGGACACCCTAAAGGGATTTCCAAAAGATTTCGTCAAAAAGTTTGGCAATAGACTTGTGCCCTGGGGTTAAATACAGACGTGAACCTAAAGCCGGATACTGTTTGGCTTCCTTGATGAGCGGCTCTTATCTCCTATTCCGTTAATGATTTGATAATTAGCAAACTGCATTTTACGTTAATAAATGTTTGCGTTTTTTCATTAAAGTAAAATAGTGTCAAAATATATACATTATGATAGTATAAAGAGGATTCATATATCATTTCGTAAATGTAACTTAAGGTTAATCTTTCTACATTTACTATTTTATGAAAGTGATTCTACGTCTTTTGGTAATCTGATGCGGATGTCTCCGGAAAAACATTGTAATGTCTTCCGGGAATCATTACGGTGTCTATGAAGAGTCATTACAATGATTTTAAAAATCATTGTAATGACTCCAAGGCGACATGCTTAAGAAAATTTGAAGGCATTGTGAATGGAAAAAAACTCACCCATATATAACATTTTTTATGAATCCAAATGGGTGCTTAGCCGTAGTTGACAAAAATAGCATATTGTATTATTTATGTTTAAATGTGTGTCTTGTTATTGTTACCACCTACTCCTATGCATCTTAATAGTGACTACACGCTACTATATACAGCATTTTGTATTTGTCAAACCCTAAAATCTAAGCGTTTTTGAAGATTTCCGGAGGGCTGGAGCGGCAAAAACCGGTTTTTTTAGTTACCAAATCTGACAAATTGATAGTTTCGACAAAATGTAAAAAGAGAGGAGACAGGTACTTGCCGGAAATAAACGATTCTATCGTTGTCCGTTTGGCATACGCCCGCCCCGCCCGTCCTTGGGTTACTACCCAATAAAATCCAAATGACTTATCAAATGGATTTCCGAAAGTTTTTCATGTGAATAATTCG
>JAISZY010000139.1 GCA_031284375.1 Tannerellaceae bacterium
GAATCGGCTCTGCTGCCGGTACTCTCGCAACGTGTGCCCGGTTTGTTTGTCACACGAAAAGGAATTACCGGATTCGGAGTAAATACCAATTCGGCAGGAACCGTCAATATCCGCGGAATAGGACAGGGAAACAAAGTTCTGATGTTGTTCGACGGCCAGCCGCAATGGGCCGGAGTCTTCGGCCATTCCCTGCCGGACACCTATGTGGCCTCGGACGTAGAACGAGTGGAAGTAATACGCGGTCCGGGGTCTTTGTTGTATGGTTCCAATGCCATGGGAGGAGTGGTAAACATCATCACCCGTCAGCAGCAGCAAGAAGGACGCACCACTCAGGTTCGCTTGATGTACGGATCGTACAATACGCAAAAATATATGATCAATAATGGGTATAAGACAGGAAAATTCAGCAGTTTTATCTCCCTCAATCACGACAGGACAGACGGACAGCGGGATAATTCCGATTTCCAAATCATCAATGGATTTGCCAACCTCGGCTATCAGGCAAACGAACATTATAAACTGAAAGGAGACGTTAGCTTAGCTTTCTACGAAAATCAGAATCCCGGCCCGGTAGATAATCCGATGTTCGACAATACCATGGATGTACTGCGAGGAACAACCTCCGTTAGCCTGACCAATACATACGAAAAAAGCAGCGGCGCCATCCAGGCTTTCTATAATTGGGGGCAGCACGAAATAAACGACGGTTACCGTACCGGAGGAAATCCGCGCACCTTCCGCTTCAATTCGGAAGACCACAATATGGGCATCCTGCTCTATCAAACCTTCCGCTTGGTAGAAGGAAATAGCTTTACCGCAGGTATAGACTACAAAAACTGGGGAGGACATGCCTGGAACGATACCATCAACGGGCGGATTGGCGAAATTGTAGACCGTTCCGTAAACGAAGTAGCAGGATACGTTATCGCTCAGCAGAATTTGTTCGATAAACTAAGCCTGAACGCCGGCCTGCGCTTCGAACACAGCGAAGCCTACGGCAATCAATGGATTCCGCAAGCAGGTATCACGCTGAGACCCTTTGAAGGAAACACCATCAAGGCCTTGTACTCCAAAGGATACAGAAGTCCCAATATCCGCGAACTGTACATCTCCTATCCTCCTTATTCCATTGCCAATCCGAATCTGAAGCCGGAAAGTATGCAGAGCTACGAACTCTCTCTCGGCCAGCGGATAGGAGAGTTATTTTATGCCGAAATCACGGGCTTTTATTTAGACGCGAAAAATATGATTACCGGCGTACAGGGAACACTTACCAACATAAACACGCTACACAACAAAGGCATCGAAATAGAAGCTTCGTATCATCCAACGAAAAACCTCTTCTTTACGACCAATTACAGTTACCTGAACACCAACAAGCAAACGGAAGCAGCGCCGAAGAACAAATTCTTTATCGAAGCCTCCTATACGATTTCCCAACTAACGCTAACTGCAGACGTAGAATCCGTATCCGGCCTGATAACGGTAGGAGGATCGGAAGAAGACAAAGAAGCCTACACGCTGCTCAATGCCAAAGCTTCCTACCTGCTGGGAAGCAAAGAGAAAGGAGTCAATATCTTTGTGAAGGGAGAAAATCTGACAGGTACAAACTACGAGATACTGAAAGGATTCCCTATGCCCAAAACAACCCTCATGGGAGGAATCCACGTTACATTCTGATTTTTTATTAAATGGATTAGATTTTAATTAGGTGTGAACGGGAAGGAGCAGGGATGCCCTTTCCCGTTTTTTTACTACATTTACGCCCGGTTTTGTTAATCGAATAACCCCTATACAATAAAAAGACAAACTATGGTTAAATCAAATCTCACCCCATCATCCCCCAAATCTTTGGTTCCCAAAGAATATGTTCTTCCTTTTATATTACTCACCTCCCTGTTCTTCTTCTGGGGATTGGCCAATAATATGACAGACACCTTGCTGGCCGCCTTCAAGAAAATAAAAAGTATTTCCGACTTCCAAACGTCGTGGATACAAATGGCCTTCTACGGAGCTTATTTCTGTCTGGCGCTACCGGCCGCCATCCTCATAAAAAAGACAACCTACAAGACAGGCGTCATTGCCGGACTATCCATGTTTATCGCCGGAGCCTTCCTCTTCTATCCATGCAGCAAAACGATGGAATACGGACATTTCCTGGTTGCCCTTTATATTCTGGCCGGCGGCCTGTCGGTATTAGAAACCACCTGCAATCCTTACATCATCCTCATGGGGCCGGAAGAAACAGCTACCCGACGGCTCAACTTAGCCCAATCGTTCAATCCGATAGGCTCCGTGAGCGGCGTAGCGCTAAGTAAATTCTTCATCCTTTCGGGACTGGCATCCTATACCGCCGCCGAACGCGCCCAGATGAACACCCAACAACTCGCCACCGTCCAATCGGCCGAACTCAACGCCGTAATGGGCCCCTACGTAGGCGTAGCCTTTATTTTGCTCGCCATCTTAGTGATGATTATCCTAACCCGGATGCCCAAAGCCTCCGACGGAAGCTCCGCCCTAAACCTCGGAGCCACCCTCCGCCGTTTGTACGCCAACAAAAAATACCTCTACGGCGTCATTACCCAATTCTTTTACGTAGGAGCACAAATAAGCATCTGGTCCTTCACCATCCGCTACGCCATGAAAGAACTATCCATCAACGAAGAAGCCGCATCCAACTTTTATATCCTCTCCTTAGCCCTCTTTATCGGCGCCCGTTTCATATTTACAGCCCTGATGAAGTACTTCCCACCCTCCCGGCTCCTCATGTTTGCCGCCATCATGGCCGCCCTCTGCTGCACACTCACCGTAGTTTGCCACGGATACGCCGGCGTAATCAGTCTGGCGATGGTCTCCTTTTTCATGTCGCTCATGTTTCCCACCCTCTACGGCCTCACCATTACCGGGCTGGGTGAAGACACCAAAATAGGCGGTTCGGGACACATCATGGCCATCCTGGGAGGCGCCGTCATTGCCGCCCTCCAAGGAATAGCTTCCGACCAAACAGGCAGCATCAACTACTCCTACGCCGTACCCCTCTTCTGCTTCGTCGTTGTAGTTATGTACAGCTTATATATCGAAAAAATCACAAAAAATAAGAAGATATGAATCCATACCAAAGAGGAACCTTCGGATACGACCTGCTATATCTCTTGGATAAAGGAAAAGACATGTATCTCCTCACAAGTAAAGACGCACTGGCGCAAATCATCGTTTCGCCCCGCTACCAGGGAAAAGTATTTACCTCCACCGCCCAAGGATTAGACGGAAGAAGCCTGGGCTTTGTAAACTACAAAGTATTCGAATCCAACCAACTCAACGAACATATGAACGGATACGGCGGCGAAAACCGCCTCTGGATAGGCCCCGAAGGAGGAGCTTTTTCCATCTTCTTCCGCCCAGGCGTCGAACAAGTTTACGACCATTGGTATACCCCCAAACCCCTCGACACGGAACCCTGGCAAAAGCTTGCTTCCGATAAGAAATCCATAACGATGCAGAAAGAAATGCAAGTATCCAACTACATCGGAACCCAGTTGCACCCCAAAGTCCACCGCAAAGTAACCATCCTCGAACTTCCCCAGATAACCTCCCTCCTGGGCATCGCCACCCCCGGCAAAGAAATACAAACAGTAGCCTATACCACAGAAAACACCCTGACAAACCTCAACGATTTTGCCTGGACACCAGCCACCGGAACCATTTGCCTCTGGATGCTTGATATGTTTCGTACCGGGCAGCGGGCATTCACCCTCGTTCCCTATCTACAAGGCAACGAAAAAACACTGGGCGCCGTAGCCACCACCGCATACTTCGGACAAATTCCCCCAAAGCGCTACAAAGAAAAAGACGGATGCGTATTCTTGAAAACCGACGGCAAATACCGCAGCAAAATAGGCTTAAACAGCAAACGCACAAAAGCAATTGCCGGAAATTACGACCCCGATACCCGCCACCTCACCGTAGCCACCTTCCACGTAGACCCCAACGCCATTTACCTCAACCAGGAATGGAATCCCCAAAAAGACCCCTTAACGGGCGATGTCTTCAACGCCTACAACGACGGCCCGCTTCACGACGGCAGCATCATGGGACCTTTCTCGGAATTAGAAAGCGACTCCCCCGCAGCCCTACTCGCCCCCGGAGAATCTTTAACCCATTGGCATAACGTCTTTCATTTCGTAGGAGAAGAAACCCACCTCGATACCATTGCACAAACCCTCTTCGGCGTCTCGCTCCGCAATGTTTGGTAAAACAACTCCCCCGTCATTGCGAACAAAGTGAAGCAAGGACGGGGAAATGTTCGATGATATTCCATAAAATGGTTAATCCTTTTTTTGAGATGCTATTGTCTAAAACCACTACAATTCGTGTTTTTGTTTCCTGCTGTTTCTTTCCGTTACGATGTCTCAAAAGTTCATTCACCGGAGAAAATCGGAGTTGAAGTTTCGATGAGTTCTCTTATCTTTTATTCTGTTAATGGTTTGATAATTAGAAAAATGCATTTTACGTTAATAAATGTTTGCGTTTTTGCATTAAAGTAAAATAATGTCAAAATATATACATTATGATAGAATAAACAGGATTCATATATTATTTCGTCAATGTATTTTAAAGTTAATTTTACCAGATTTGCTATTTTATAAAAATGATTATACGCTTTTTGGTAATTTGATGCCGATGTTTCCTGGAAATCATTGCAATGATTTCCGGAGATCATTGCAATGATTTCGAAATTTCATTGCAATGATTTTAAAAATGATTGCAATGATTTTCCGAATCGATGCTTATGAAAACTAATAGACATTGTGAATTATAAAAATTTCACCTATATGCAACATTTTTTATGAAGCCGAATGGGTTCTTGGGTGTAGTTGGTGGAAATAGCATATTGTATTATTTATGTTTAAATATGCGTCTTG
>JAISZY010000161.1 GCA_031284375.1 Tannerellaceae bacterium
GCTGTTTCGGTAGCAACGCGTTGGATGGACTGTATCACCACTTTCTTGGCTTCTTTGTTGGCCGTCATCTTGGATTCTTCCATGATTTCGGTAATGTAGGAGGCTGCCTGAGATTTGGCTTCTTCTTTGAGCGATTCGATGAGACGTTCTTTGGCCTCTTCGGCCGATAAACCGGAGAGGATTTCCAATTGTTCTACCTGTTTGAAGTGTATTTTGTCTAATTCATGTTTCTTTTTCTCGATTAATTCCAATTGAGCGGCTACGTTTTCTTTCGAGGCATCCAAGTCGTTGTTTTTGCGCTGAAGGTCTTCGATGCGTTGATTTACGGTTAATTCCTTCTGCTTGAGTTTTGCTTCTACCGACTGTATCTTTGAATTTCGGGCGGCAACTTGCTTTTCCAGGTCGGCCTTGAGGTGAAGAAACTTTTCTTTCACTTCCAGCAGTTTATTCTTTTTCATCACTTCGGCTTCCTTTTCCGCTTCCTGCAATATGTGTTCGTACCTCGATTTGAATACAAAATGCATTCCCACCCATGCCAGCGCTCCGCCTACAAAGAGTGCGGCTATTGCTGTGACTATATACATAATTTCCATCTGTAATAACGTTTTTAATTTAATTCTATATCTTTTTTATCTAATAAAAAGCACATCCGTCTATACCTATATATATATGGTATACATTGTGCGGTATTCTTATGTATAGAAGGGGAGGGATTACTTTTGTTCTTCCAGATACGCTTCCAACAGATTTGTCATTTGTTGTATTTTCTCTACAAATGGAGTGGTATCGTTTCTCTCTTCCATCTCCAAACTTCTGATAGATAATTGAAGAGCCGCCATGGCCAACCAGTCTCTGTTGCCTTCTGCGTATTTCGGGTTATCGTTCGAAGATACCGGATACTTTGTCCTGTATTGTTCCAGCAAAGCTTTTATTTGTTTGGCGGCCTTGCGAGTTCGCTCTTCTTCGTCCCTGAAAATCCAGAGAGGATACGTTTTGTCGGCTATTTCTATATGTATAAGAAATTTTTTATTGTTCATTGCTTTCCTGTTTTATTCGTTCAGCAAGGCAATGCACATATCTACTTCCCGCACTAATTTTGCCAGTTGCGTTTTCGCGCTTTTCATTTCCTGTTCGTTAGCGGAAACGATTCGTGCGGTAAGCATACTGTTGCATTTGGCGTTCAATTCGTCTATCGTTTGCATTGCCTGCCGTAACTCTTGGTCTTTTACTTCCAATGAATGATTCAGTTCGTTTATTCTTTGTTTTTGCCGATTGCAAACATTCATCAAATCACGAACTCTGATTTCAAACACAGCTAACATTTTGCTTTGATCTTCGCTCATCTTTGCGCCAAATTCTTCACAAAAGTAATTTTTTGATTCGAATCCAACAAACGCCACGCCTCAATTCTTTTTTCCTGTTGCTGCTTTGCCGATGCAAAAAAGGCTATCCGACCTGACGGATAGCCTTCAACACTTCATGTTTATGAACAGATTATTGTTTCACACAAGCGAAACAACGATGTCTCCCTCGGCTTCCTCGAATGCAAGTTTGCCTTCTTTGGCAAGCCAACCCACTGCGGCGTATACTTCTTTTTCGGTTTTAATTTTGGTAAGTTTCTTTACTTCCTTAAGACCTAATTTTCCGCTTTCGTTCAATGCCGTCCATACTAAACCGGCGTTTGTTCCTATTTGCTCAATCATTTTGGGATATTTTAAAATTATCACGCGCAAATGTATACATTTCTTTGTTTATTCAAAAAAAAATACACATTATTTCACTACCTGCCAACGCAAATCTGCATTTGACGGAACCATGCCTGCACTTCCCTTTATGTGTAGATTACCTTGTGCCGATATGTTTTTAGTGTAGCGACAAAGGGCGCAATTTCCTGTTTTCATTGGGAAGTAAAATAAGAAGTTCTCCCATCTATGCACGTAGCGTAGATGGAAAGAAAAAATACGTGCGTATCCATGAAGTCATTGAATCTTGTTCGACAATAGAGCGAATGCAGCAAGATACGGCATCCGGCTTTTCGTTCCATGCCGTGTGGATATAGCATATATTGGGTAAAAAACGAATATTGTCCCTGTTTTTATTTGTGTCGGAACAAAAATTACTCATTATATATATGTGCACGGATGGTTTTGGTGTTCGTCGAATGATTTCCCCCGAAACCATTGGTGGTTTTGGTGTTCGCCGAATGATTTTCCCCGAAACCATTGGTGGTTTTGGTGTTCGTCAAATGATTTTCTCCGAAACCATTGGTGGTTTTGGAGTTTTTCGAATGATTTTGTCCGATACCATCAATGGTTTTGGAGTTTTTCAAATGATTTTGTCCGAAACCACCAATGGTTTTGGAGTTCGCCAAAAATTTTAGTGTCGTACCACCAATGGTTTTGGAGTTCGCCGAAAATTTTACTATCGTCTCACCAATGGTTTTGGAGTTCGCCGAAAAATTTAGTACCGTCTCACCAATGGTTTTGGAGTTCGCCGAAAAATTTAGTCCCGTCTCATTCATAAGATTAGTGTTCGGAAGAAAACAAACATCAGGGACCCCGATAGGTTCGTATAAAAATAATTGATTTTTTTTTTGCTAAAATGATTGCATATATCAAAAAGGTTACATACATTTGCCCCTGTCTGTGACACATCACAAAATTAATATTTATACATGATGAAAGTTTCTCGGTTTAGAATAGCAACATTGCGCAACGAAGAGTGGTTCGGGTTTCATACGGAATACGAACCGTTGGGCACACAGCACGGGTCGAAGCTGCAAGTAATTGATCGTTTGCTCATCCCGTACAAAGAGTTATATAAGGAAGCAGATCATTTGCTCGAAATACTGCGGAAGAGTTTTATTACCGTCGATACATCCACAGCCAATCATCAACGGGAATTGGTATTTCGCGGATTGCGCGACGCCGTGAAGTCTTATCTGAACCTCTTGGATCCAATCAAGCAGAAGGCAGCCACGAAACTGTACGCAATAATCCGGAAGTATGCCGACGCTATCCTGAAAGGTTCCTTAGTAGGCAAAACGCCGGCCATTGATAACCTCCTGCAAGACCTTACGCCCGTAGAAGGCGGCATCGATCTTTCCGCAGAAGTACAGTTGTTGGGCATTTCCGCATGGATAACAGACCTGGATACGGCAAACAAAGCGTACGTGCAATCGCAAACCGAACGTAGCGAAGAAGATGCCGAACGTCCCGAAGCCGGACGTTTACGTCAGGTACGGGCCGAAATGGATCATTACTACATCAATATGGTGAATGTAGTAGAGGCGCTTCTCCTCGTAGCCGGATACAACACGGCCGACGATGAGGAAGAAGAAGACGACAACGGAGAAGGCCAAGGCCCCGTGGAAGACCGGGATGCCGTAACCACGACATCCGAAGAAGATTTGCTCTACTTTGTAAGGCGACTCAACGCTTGCATCGCACGATACAAGACACTCCTTAAAGGACGGCAAACACGAACCGGTAAAAAAGGTACGGAGGATGCGGAAGATACAGAAGATACGGAATGAATTGCCATAAAAATAAATTTTGAATTTTACATTTTTCAAATGAATGTATCCGAAAAAAATTAGATCGTTGATTTTTTTTAAATATGTTCAAGACTCCCGCCCGATTTGTTCTCGCGCGGGAGTTTGCTTTGTACCTCATCCGATAAAAAAAGGCCATCTCTTCAACAGGGATGGCCTTTAATTAAATTCAAAAATGTGACATTTTATAATAACTTAATACTATACGGCTAAATGTAGAAATTCAATTTATTCTAATCCTATTCACTCGCAAAACTCTTTACAAATATCTGTGATATAATAAGCGAATAACGTGCCAAACTTGTTGTAAGAACGGTCGGATAAAAATAGTTCTTTTAGTATCAGTCTTCTACATACCCATACACCGGAAAGATGGCCGTATGCATCGTTTTCCGATTTGTAGAATAACGCCGCGGAATTGTGGAATTATTCTACGCGTATGTTTTCTACAACGCGGGTGATTTGTTCCATCACTTCCTGCACAATTTGCCTCCATTCCTCTTCGGTTTGCGAAACTGCGTTTGTTTCCAGAATCCTCAATTGCTGCACCGGGAGGTAGGCTTCCATCAGGGTAAGAACCGGGATGAGCTTGTGCGATATCTTGGCTACCAGCGCACGATCTCCACTTTCCAACGCCTCGCCCAAAAGGACGATACTCTTTCGGGTTTCTTCCGAGAAGGTGCGAAGAATGGCGCGCGCCGCTTCTTTATCGTCTCCCGCAAAGGCGGTGAGTGCGGAGGTATCGGGCAAAACGGCCGAAGGTTCAAATTCCGGAAATAACCGGCTAAAGAGACTGAGCAACTGCGCTACGGTGAAGGGTTTGCTAAGAAAACCGGTGAAGCCCGCTTCGATATAATGCGCGTCTTCTTCAGACAATTGGGCCGACAGGGCGATAACCGGGATGCTTTCCGCTCCCTCTATGCCGGACGAACGGATTTGCCGGAGCAAAGCGTAACCGTCCAAGCCGGGCATCTGTATGTCGGTGAGGATGATATCAAACGAAGCGATTTGGAGCAGTTCCGCCACTTCGCCCGAATCGGACAGGGTAATCACATTGACGTGGTTGCGTTTCAACATTTCTTCCGTAAGTTTGAGCTGTAGTACATCGTCGTCTATCGCCAAGCAGTTGATGTTGCGGAACGGTACGAAGCGTTCGCCGGGAGTTTCTCCGGCAACGGATGCCTCGTCCGAAAGCGGTAAAGGAAGTTGCACAACGAACTCGCTGCCTTCTCCTTCTTTGCTGTTCAGCGAGATAGTTCCGCCCATCTGTTCAATTAATTTGCCGGTAATAGCCAACCCCAGCCCAAAGCCGTCTACATGTTCGCTCCCCGTTAGGCGAGTAAATTCCTTGAAGATGAGGTCTTGTTCGGCCTCCGCAATACCGCGTCCATTGTCTTTTACGGCGATGCGAAGACCCTGCGGCCCGTCCGGTTGCGAGAGTGCGGAGACGGTAAGAGAAACCTCGTGTCCCTTGGGCGTGAACTTGATAGCGTTGGACAACAAATTTCCCACAGCCTGCCGTATACGTACCGGATCGCCGATGTAGACCCAAGATTCTTGAAGCGCCGTTATGTTCAAGAAGAAATTCAGTCCCTTGTCGTGGGCCTGCGGTTTGAAGCCGATGTATATTTCTTCAAACAATACCGTAGCCCGGAAAGGTACCGGACGCATGGTTATTTTTCCTGATTCCAGCCGGTGAAATTCCAATAAATCATTCACCAGAACAAGAATATGCTGAGATAGGATGGAGATATTTTCTACATATTCCTGCCTGTTTTCTGTCGGATGGCTCTTCATCAGTTCGATATATCCCTGGATGGAAGAGAGCGGCGCCCGGATATCGTGACTAATCATGAGCATAAACTTTTCCCGGCTCCTCAACAAATCTTCGGCAAATTGTTTCGCATTCTCCAATTGCTTCCTGTAATATCGACTTCGGGAAATATCCCGGAATATCAAGAAAAGGAAGATGAGCGTAACCAATACGGAAATCAGGGCGATAACAGCCAGATGTTTTGACGTATTGCGCACAACCCGGTCTTTAATCTGTTCTTGTTCGTAGGCGCTGATTTGTTGTTCTTCTTCTATTTCGAACAAAATCTGGTTGATGCGCACGCCTGTTACGTGACTATTCCGCCTCAGTTCGTCCACTCTTTGCGTTAGTTCGGCATGTAGCCGGGCGTGTTCTATGTCGATATTGGATTGGATTTTCCGTAATACGGACGAGATTGTATCGGCCGGATTGTACACATGAACGAGCGAATCGGTTTGCGACTGTCGGGATACGTTAGTCCGGATGGCGGAATCCGCTTTTACGGGCACAAACGCCTCGGCCAATCGTTTGAAGAAACCTTTATTTTGCCGTTGCATCAGCAGCGTGTCCTTCTGTATTTTTTCTTGCGACTGTATTTCCAGTTCCCTTGCCAAATTATTTTTTCTTTGTATTTCTCCGGCAAAGTGTTTGGAGTAAAGATGTTCTATTTCCCACCAGGTATGTTGCAGCAGTTGGGTGTTTTCCCGTTTTTGTTTCAGGAGCGCTTCCAGATGATTGATTTTCTCTTGTTGGGAAGAATCGGAAGCGTAACTCCTGAGCAACTGCAATTGTTCCGATACCTTATCCAAGGCGCTGTGGAAGAGCGTCAAATCTTCTTCTTCCGCACGGATAAACTGCGTGTAGGTTTCGCTTTCGTAAAGGAGGAGTAGAATCTTTGTAATGATGGTAGATTTCTCGCCGGCAAGGTCATCTCTTTTCTCTTCTTCTATAATCCGGGAAATTAGTCCGGATATATGTATGATGGCGATAATGGCCATGGCCAGCATAGAAAGATAGCCTAAGAATACGCGCCTTTTCAGGTGTTCTGTCTTTTTCACAGCGGTATGTTTATACTTTTTCCCGGGGGATACACTTCAATTCTTTTCCTACGCGGATAAAGGCGTTGATGGCCTTATCGAGATGCGCTTTCTCATGTCCTGCGGAGAGTTGCACACGGATGCGCGCCTGTCCTTTGGGTACTACGGGATAATAGAAACCGGTTACATAAATGCCTTCCTGCTGCATACGGGCTGCGAAGTCTTGCGATAGTTGTGCATCATACAGCATAACGGCGCAGATAGCCGATTGAGTAGGCTTTATGTCGAATCCGGCATCCAGCATCTTATCGCGGAAAAAGGTAACATTCTCCATCAATTTCCGGTGCAAGTGGTCGTTTTCGTTCAATATCCGGAACATTTCCAGGCTTGCTCCCACAATGGCAGGCGCCAGGGAGTTGGAAAACAAATACGGTCTGGATCGTTGTCGCAACAGGTCTATGATTTCTTTTTTCCCGGTGGTAAAACCTCCCATGGCGCCTCCGAAGGCTTTTCCCAACGTTCCGGTAAAGATATCGATTTGTCCGTAGCAATCGAACTGTTCGGCTACTCCATGCCCCGTTGGTCCGACAACTCCGGCGGAGTGCGATTCGTCTACCATCACCAGGGCGTCGTATTTTTTGGCCAATGCACAGATTTGATCCATCGGCGCCACGTTTCCGTCCATCGAGAAAACGCCGTCGGTTGCAATGATACGGAATCGTTGCCCCTGCGCTTCCCGGAGACAATGTTCCAGGTCGTTCATATCGGCATTGGCATAACGGTATCGTTTGGCTTTGCACAATCGTACGCCGTCGATGATGGAAGCATGATTCAGGGCGTCGGATATGATGGCGTCTTCTTCGGAGAAGAGCGGTTCGAACAATCCTCCGTTGGCGTCGAAACAAGCGGCATAGAGGATGGTATCTTCCGTTTGGAAGTAATCGGAAATAGCTTCTTCCAATTGCTTATGAATGTTCTGCGTTCCGCAAATAAAACGCACGGACGACATCCCGTATCCATGCGTTTCCATCGTTTGGGCGGCGGCTTTTATCAGGCGCGGATTGTCGGACAATCCCAAGTAATTGTTTGCGCAGAAGTTCAACACCCGTTCGCCTTTGTTAACCTGCATATCGGCTCGTTGCGGCGTTGCGATGATTCGTTCGTTCTTGTAGAGACCGGCCAACCGGATTTGTTCCAGTTCGTTGGCGAGGTGATTTTTAAATTTTTCGTACATAGTAATTATAGTTTTTAATGCATATATTTTAATCGGAGGCTGTTCGTTACCACAGCCACGGAGCTGAAAGCCATCGCCGCGCTTGCAATCATGGGATTGAGCAATATCCCCCATGTAGGATAGAGCAGACCGGCCGCAAGAGGGATACCCGTCAGATTGAAAATAAAAGCCCAGAAGAGGTTTTGCCGGATTAACCGCATGGTTTGTCCGGACAGACGGATGGCTTTGGATATGAGCGATAAATCGGAGTTCATCAGTGTGAGCATCGCCACATCCATCGCAATATCTGTTCCTTTCCCCATGGCGATGCTTACATCGGCCTGTGTCAAAGCCTGTGTATCGTTTATACCATCGCCCGCCATGGCTACTTTTTTGCCTGTTGCCTGTAAAGCCCGGATATAATTTTCTTTTTCCTGAGGCTGTACGCCGGCTTTGACATGGATGATATCCAGCGCCTGCGCCACTTCTGTGGCGCTTTGGATGGAATCGCCGGTGAGCAGATGAATATCTATGTGCGCTTGTTTAAGCGCTTTTACGGCCGGATAGGATGTAGGTTTAATCGTATCCGTAACGGCAATTGCAGCCAGTATTTCCGTTTCATCTCCGTAATAAACTATACTGTATCCCCGGTTTTTCCATTGTGCCGATTGTTTTTCTACTTTTTCGGGAACAGAAATACGGTAGTTTTCGAGCAACGTTTGATTTCCTACCCAAAACGTTTGATATTCTCCGTGTTCGGAAGTCTCTTTTATTTTCAGACAAACGCCTTGTCCGGGGATACTTTCAAAATACTCCGGTTCGATAACGGAAGCGCCGGAGTCCTTCATCCATTGGATAATGGCAGAAGCAAAAGGATGTTCCGATTTCATTTCTGCCGTATAGAGAATATCCAAGTATCGGACATGGGCATCGGAAAGCCAATACGCATCCGTTACCTGCGGGATACCTTCGGTCAGGGTACCGGTTTTGTCTATGACAAGCGTATCTATCTTGCACAGATTTTCGAGAGCCGAAGCGTCTTTTATCAGCATCTTTTGTTCGGCAGCCTTTCCTATTCCTACCATCAGGGCGGCAGGGGTAGCCAGACCTAAGGCGCAAGGGCAAGCAATGACCAAGACCGATACGGCAGAAAGCAAAGCATAAGCAAAACAGGCAACGCCGCCTATGGTAATCCAAAGAACAAAGGTAAGAAGGGCTATCAGAACCACGGAGGGAACAAATACCCGGCTAATTTTGTCGGCCAATCGTTGTGCAGGCGCTTTACTTCCTTGCGCTTCCTGTACCGTTCGCACGATTTGTCCTAATACCGTACTTTCTCCCACTCCGGTAGCTTCCAAGGTAAAAGCCCCCCTTTGATTGAGGGTGCCGGCAAACACTTTATCGCCGCTTTTTTTCTCCACCGGGATGGCCTCGCCGCTCCACATGCTTTCATCTACCGAGGAGGCTCCTTTTTGCAAAATACCATCCACCGGTATCTTTTCTCCGGGATGAACCCGGATGACATCGCCTGTGTGCAAGACGGCAACAGGTACTACTTCTTCTTTACCATCCGTGATGCGGCAGGCTGTTTGGGGTTGCAATTCCATCAACTTCCGAATAGCGGAAGCGGCGCTATTTTTCGCTCTTTCCTCCAAGAATTTGCCGAGTAAGACGAAAGCAATAATAACTCCGGCCGATTCGTAATAAATCTGCGGTTGTGTTCCTCGTTCCATCCAAAACTGCGGATAGAGCGTATTGAACAAGCTGAATAAAAAAGCGATGGATGTACTGAGCGCCACCAAGGTATCCATGTTGGCATTTCCGTGCATGGCATGACGTACCCCGTTCACATAAAACGATTGTCCGAACCCCGCCATGATACCCAATGCCAGCAACATCATTATCAGATGGGCATAAGGCAGATGCATGAACACCATCCCCATGAGTAACAGAGGAACCGATAGCGCCCAGGCGCCGATGGTTCGTTGTTTCAGCTTCTTATAGCGTTGTTTGTCCGTCTTTTCTTTTGCATCGAGGGGATTATCGTCTATGATTAACTTATATCCGGCATCTTCTACTGCCGCCTGCATCGTGTGCAAGCCAATATCGGCAGGACGATAAGAGACTGTGAGCATGCCGGAAGCGAAATTGACGGAAGCAGACTCTACTCCGTGCAGCTTTTTCACGATATTTTCCACTGTGTCGGCACATCCGGCGCAGCCCATCTCCAGTACGGGAATTATGTGTGTATGCGTCTTATTCATGCGAACAAAAATACAATAAAAAATCATGAAAAGAATTACCTTTGTGAACCGTACACGAATACAGTAAGAAGAAAATGAACATACCTGTTTCGAAAGAAAAAATACTAATCAAGACTTCATGGGTTAGTACAATTGGGAATACGATACTCTCTGCTTCGAAGATTGTGATAGGTTTATTGTCGGGAAGTTTGGCTGTTTTGGGCGACGGCATCGACTCGGCCACGGATGTGGTGATTTCCATTGTGATGATTTTCACGGCGCGTATTATGAATCGTCCCCCTTCGCAGAAATATGTGTACGGGTACGAAAAGGCGGAAAGTATCGCCACCAAGATACTCTCGCTTGTTATTTTCTATGCCGGTGTTCAGATGTTTATCTCCTCTATTGGAAAAATCTTTTCGCCCGACCCGCGTGAGTTGCCGGCAGCGATGGCTATTTACGTCACCCTTTTTTCTATCTTAGGTAAACTGAGTCTGGCGTTTTATCAATATCGTCAGGGAAGGAAGATAAACAGTTCTATGCTGATTGCTAATGCAAAAAATATGCGCAACGACGTAATTATCTCTGTCAGCGTATTACTGGGTTTGATGTTTACCTTTATCCTCGGACTTCCTATATTAGATGCTATCACCGGATTGGTTGTTAGCCTGTTTATCATACGTTCTTCGGTGAGTATTTTTATGGATTCCAATGTAGAACTGATGGATGGGGTGAAAGATATTTCCGTTTACGATAAGATATTCGATGCCGTAGAGAAAGTGCCCGGCGCTACCAATCCGCACCGCGTGCGTTCTCGGCTGATAGGTAATTTGTATATGATAGATCTCGATGTGGAGGCCGACGGAAACATCACCCTCCACGAAGCGCACAATATTGCCGATGCCGTAGAACGCAGTATCAAGGATTCGATCGAAAACGTGTACGACATCGTTGTTCACATAGAACCTTTCGGCAAACATCATCCTGTTGAAAAGTTTGGAATCAACAGGACGATGATGAAATAAGTCTACACTCCTTTCAGAGACAATTGTACACGTTTCCTTGCCAAGTCTACGTTCAGAACTTTCACTTTTACATGCTGATGAATGGAAACCACTTGTGTAGGGTCGGAGATGAAACGGTCGGCCATCTCGGAAATATGCACCAACCCGTTTTCTTTGATACCTATATCTACAAAGCATCCGAACTTGGTGATATTGGTTACAATGCCGGGCAAGATAAGTCCTTCCTTTAAGTTTTCGATAGTCTTTACGGTTGGGTCGAACGAAAACACCTGAATAGTTTGACGAGGATCTCGTCCGGGTTTGTCTAACTCTTCCATGATATCGAGCAGGGTAGGCATTCCTATTTTGTTGGTGATATATTTTTCTAATTTCAGCTTTTTCTTCAGCGCCTTGTTTGTGATGAGTTCTTCTACCGAACAATTCAAATCCTGCGCCATGGACTCTACGACCGAATAGCTTTCCGGATGTACAGCCGAGTTGTCTAACGGATTCTTCCCTTGTATGCGTAAGAAACCGGCGCTTTGTTCAAAGGCTTTTTCTCCCATACGGGATACCTTCATCAGTTCTTTTCGCGTTTTGAACGGGCCATGTTCGGCGCGATAGTCTACAATGTTCTGCGCCAATGTGGGGCCAAGGCCGGAGATGTACGTGAGCAAATGTTTACTGGCCGTATTTACGTTTACGCCCACGGTGTTTACGCAACTTTCTACCGTCTGATCGAGGCTTTTCTTCAGCAATCCCTGATCTACATCATGCTGGTATTGTCCTACGCCGATGCTCTTGGGGTCTATCTTTACTAATTCGGCCAATGGGTCCATCAGTCGTCGACCAATACTTATGGCTCCCCGTACGGTGACGTCGTACTCCGGAAATTCGTCGCGGGCAATCTTGGAGGCAGAGTAGATGGAGGCTCCGTTTTCGCTTACTACAAAGACCTGCACTTTCCGTTCGTAACGGATTTCGCTGATAAATTGCTCTGTTTCCCGGCCGGCTGTTCCGTTGCCGATTGCAATGGCGTCGATGGCGTAGGTGGCAACTAAATGAGAAACCTTGGCCGCCGCCTTGTTTTTCTCGTTCTGGGGAGGATGCGGATAAATTGTTTCGTTGTGCAACAAATTACCTTGCGCATCCAAACATACCAACTTGCATCCGGTACGGTATCCGGGATCTACGCCCAGCACGCGCTTCTGCCCCAAAGGAGGAGCCAAAAGCAACTGACGCAGGTTTTCGGCAAATACGTGGACGGCTTCTTCGTCGGCTTGCGCCTTGCTGAGGTTGGCATATTCTGTTTCGATAGAAGGTTTGAGCAGTCGTTTGAACGAATCGTCTACCGCTTCGGCTACGTGTTCCGACGATTCGTTCCGTCCTTTTACAAAGCGATGTTTCAGTCTTTCTACGCAGGCTTCCGTGTCGGGCGATATACTTACGCGCAAAATGCCTTCGTCTTCGCCCCGTCTTAACGCCAGCAAGCGATGGGAGGAGCAACGGCTGAGAGGTTCGCTGAACTCGAAATAATCGTGGTATTTGGCGCCTTCTTCTTCTTTCCCTTTCACTACTTTGGACGTAATGAGAGCCGTACGTTCAAAGGAGTTACGCACGGTGTTGCGAGCGTCTTCGTTTTCGTTCACCCATTCGGCAATGATGTCTCTGGCGCCTTGCAAAGCTTCCTTTTCGTCTTTTACTTCTTCGTTGAGGAAAGCCGTCAGGCGGGCGCTCAGGTCGCGTTCGTTTTGTAGCAAGATGATATTAGCCAACGGCTCCAAACCTTTTTTGCGGGCAATCTCCGCTCTGGTTACCCGTTTGGGTTTGTAGGGGAGATAGATGTCTTCCAATTCGGCGCTATCCCACGATTCTTCGATACGTTTTTTAAGTTCGGGCGTTAATTTCCCCTGTTCTTCGATAGAGGCGAGAATCGTCTCCTTGCGTTTGGCCAATTCGGTGAACTTATCCAACCGGTCGCTTATGTTGCTTATCTGTACTTCGTCCAATCCGCCGGTTAATTCTTTCCAGTATCGGCTGATAAAAGGAATTGTCCCTCCTTCCTGAAGCAAA
>JAISZY010000171.1 GCA_031284375.1 Tannerellaceae bacterium
ATCGTTCGCCGCATAAGAAAGCCCTCCGAGAAAGGAGGGCGCCATGAAAGACCCCAACATTACCATACTTCCTGTTTTAATAAAATCACGTCTGTTATATTTCATTTTTATATAGTTTAACTTCCATTGTTTTAATCCCTCGGCCGGTGTAACGGAATTTGTTTATTGAGTTCTGATTTTACTGTTCAGTTTTTCAATTCTCATTTTGATTTCTTCCGCTTGCTTGAGGGCTTGCTGTATTTCAAATTTAAATCGTTCCTGCAAAGTGGCATCTATCGAGTTGGTAAGGAGCACCATGTTCTTTTTCACCACTTCGATTTCTCTTGATGTTAAGAGTTTTCCTTCTTCTTCCAGCAGCGTTTTCAAACTCCAGAAGGCATTGGATACTTTTTCGTACGTAGATATGCCGGAGGTGGTGGGGGGAGGAGTGGGAATGGGGGCTTTCCTTTTTGTGCGCGATTTCTTTACCTTAATATTATCTTCCCTTTTCTGTCGGTTGATAGTATCAATAACTTCTTGTTGCTCACGGGTTGGAGAAAATTCGGTTAATTTATTTTTAATTCTCTCGATTTCTTCTCCTTCGTAATCAGAAGATAAATCTTTTGTCCTTCTTACATTGTTTATGTATTTAATTACCGATTTAAATTCTTCTTTTTCCGAACCATACAGCGTGTCTATGTAAAACTCTGCTGTTCTGTTCTTTATATATCGTTTTATCTTACCAAAATCAATTGCTTTTTTATCGGCTGCCATGATTGTTTTTAATTAATTGAGTGAGACACCTTTTTATTGTTCACAAATGTAATGAAAATGATTTGATATAATTGCTCTCATTAACCTATTTTTTTATGATTTATAATTTGATTTAAATACTTTTTCCGCTCCCGTTGTTTGTGCAATTGTGTATCTTGCAGGTATACAAGACGATGGGGATTCGTATCTTTCCGAAGTCTATCTGTTCTTTTTTTCGGCTATGTAAACGCCGGCTAAAATCAAGGCAGCGCCGGATAGGGCGATGTGCGTGATGGTTTCATTCAGGATGATGGCCGAGGTAAGGAGGGTTACGAGGGGCATAAAATAAATGTAGTTGGTGGTGCGGATGGCTCCGAGGTGTTTAACGGCTAAGTTCCAGAACAGATAGCATATCATGGAGGCAATAAATCCTAAGAACAGTAAGTTGCCCCATACGGCAGGTTGAAAAAAGATGTCGGCGCGGGTGGTGAGGGGATGGAAGTAGAGTACGGGCAAGAGGGTGACGAGTCCATAAAAGAAAACTTTCCGCGTGATGAAAAGGATGGGATACCGGCGGTCTAATCGTTTGAGAATAATGGTATATAATCCCCACATGACGGCGGCCGTCAATGCCAATATATCGCCGGTTGGTTTTATTTTGAGAACAAAATTCCCATTATACACCACAAGGCCTACCCCGGTTAAGGCAAGCAACGAACCGTAGATGAGGGAGCGTCGCAGTTTCTCTCCTTTCACAAATGCATGAGACAGGAAGGCCGTTACCAAAGGGGCGATGCTTACGATGAGCGAAACATTGGAAGCTAAGGTGATGTCTAAGGCCGTATTTTCGGCCAGGAAGTAAAGCGAACCGCCTGTCAGTCCTGCGCAGAAGAAAAGAAATTCGTCTTTTGGAGTGTCTGCCCACAATCTTTTGAAATAAAAGAAACGGATGGCAACATACGCCAATAGAAAACGATAAAAGAAAATGTCGATGGGAGTTAGTTTGTAATCGAGCAGGATTTTGGTGGAAACAAAAGTGGTTCCCCAAACGATTACAGTACATAGGGCCATGATGAAATAAGGGATTTGTTTTTTCGTCGAATTTTGTTGCATAGCAGTTCCTTTGTTTAAAAAATAAGAACGCAAAGATAATGGGAAAACAATTCAAATTTAAAAAAGTAATAAATATTCGGTTCCCTTCTTTATCTTTGCATCACGTATGAAAAACAAACAGAAATCAACCCTTCGGCGTATCGGAATTTGGCTGAGAAATTTCTTCCTCGCGCTGTTTCTCTTCACCATTTTGATGGTGGTTGCCTTGCGATTTATCCCGGTTTATTATACTCCGCTGATGTGCATCCGCATGTATGAACAGATGAAGGAGGGGAAAAAAGTAAAATTGGAGCACGCATGGGTGCCGATAGAAGAAATTGCCCATTCGTTGGCGTTGGCAGTGGTGGCCTCGGAAGACAATCGCTTTCTTACCCATGGAGGGTTTGATTTTGAACAGATTGAAAAAGCAAGAAACGAAGCCGACGCAGGCAAGAGAGTGAGGGGGGCAAGCACTATCTCTCAGCAAACAGCTAAAAATGTCTTTCTCTGGCCCGGTAAGACGTACGTTCGCAAAGGAATTGAGGCCTGTTTTACGCTTCTGATTGAATGGATTTGGGGAAAAGAACGTATCATGGAGGTGTACCTCAACTCCATCGAAACCGGCAACGGTATTTATGGCGCCGAAGCGGTGGCGCTGGCGAACTTTGGAAAACATGCCTCCGAATTGTCGCGCGCCGAGGCGGCTCTGATTGCTGCTACACTGCCCAATCCGCGAAGATTTAATTCGGCCCGGCCTTCGCCCTACATTCTGAGGAGACAATTACAAATTATGTCGTTGATGAATAAAGTCGGCGTCGTTGATATGGGATATAAACCATGAGTTTTATTTACTCCGATTTGAAACAAATGGCCTATGCCGATGCCCTGGCGATGCAGACAGGGGCATTCCGGGATTTGCTGCAAGCCAAAATTGCCGGAAGAGAAAGGCATAACCGACTCTTTTTTTGCGAACATCCGCCGGTTCTTACCATCGGAAAGAGCGGCAAAGATGACAATCTTTTGGTCTCTCCCTCCTTGTTGGCCGAGCGAGGCATTACGCTTCACCACATCGACCGGGGAGGGGATATCACCTTCCATGGCCCCGGGCAAATAACCGGTTATCCGGTTTTCGACCTCGAATATTGGAACATCGGCCTCAAACAATATGTGCGCACATTGGAAGATATCATGGTGCGTTTCCTGATTCTCTACGGCATAAAGGCCGAACGTTTGGAGGGCGCTACCGGCGTATGGCTCGATGCGCAAACTCCCGGCAGGGCAAGGAAAATTTGCGCCATTGGGATAAAAAGCAGCCGCTATGTAACGATGCACGGATTTGCCCTTAATATCAACACGGATCTGAGTTATTTCTCGCTCATACATCCTTGCGGTTTTACGGACAAGGGGGTCACTTCGCTCGAAAAGGAATTGGGCGCTCCGCAGGATATGGAACGGGCTAAAGAACAATTACTCAGCTTTTTTGCGGATGCGTTCCCGGCCGGATAACCCGGATGACACATCCGTTGCCGTCTTGCTTCGTGGGGGTATATGAATACTTGCGGTCATCGTTGTTCTTGTTCGCAAGGGTTTATACAAACCTGCGTCCGTCGTTGTTTTTTTCCGAAAAGATTCGTGTAGACCGGCATCTGTCGTTGGTTTTGTTTATAAACGTGTATAGATACCGGCATCTGTCGTTGTCTTTTTTCATAGGAAGATATACAAACCTGCATCTGTTGTTGGCTTTCACTCTTTGGGGTTTTGCAGATGATATAAGGAAAATGGTGGCGTCATTGCGAATGAAGTGAAGCAATCCAGTCACACACGCTACCCTGGATTGCTTCACTCCGTTCGCAATGACGCCGTGGACTACCCTGGGTTGCTTCACTCCGTTCGCAAAGACGGAACATGTTATTGTACGGATGGAAAACCCTTATTCCGATCAAGTTCCCTTAGTAGCCCAAGCGGCCCGACATATTTTCTCCCTTATTCCCTTATAATGGGGGATGTTGTGGCGCTACTACAGGAGCTTTCGGTAGATAAGGGTTTTCCTGTATGAAACAATCCACGTTGTGTGGGAGCCGAATGAGCCGGGTTTTCCTTTTGCAATAACAAAAAATAATCTTTACAAATATTATTCGTAGAATGAAAAATAGCTTATGTAAACTTACATAAAGACTTCGATTAATGAAAAGATACTTATGTAAATTTACATACAAGTTATTTTAAATGAAAAAGTCCGTATGTAAGATTACATTTATATCATTCTAAATGAAAAAGTAAATATGTAAACTTACATATATATTATTTCAAATGAAAAAGTTCGTATGTAAACTTACATATATATTTTTTCAGATAGAAAAGTCTTTATGTATATTTACATAAAGATTATCGCAAGCAAAAAAGCCTCTATGTAAATTTTATTTTGAATGAATCTAATTATTTTCTCAAAAAAATATAGTTTATATTTTACAAATACATTTATCTTTACATCAAAATATAAATACATAGGTAGAAAAGCATTTATCAACCCCTATCAATTACAAGGAATGAGAATTATAAAAGTCACAACAGACAGATTGCGGAACGAAGAATGGTTTCGGTTTCATACCGAATACTCCGGTTTGGTCGACGCCTACGGCCCTGAACTGCTGATGATACAACGCATTTACTCGGTTTACAAAACGCTGTATCAGGAAGCCGACCGGTTGCTCGAACGGCTTCAGGCCAGCTTTATTACCACCCATACGGCTCAGGCCGAACATCTGCGCGACGAACTGTTTAGAGGTTTGCGCGACGCTGTAAAGTCCAACCTTCGCTCGCTCGATGCCACCAAGAAAGCCGCCGCCGTAAAGATAAACGCCCTGATACTTAAGTATAATAAAGTAATCCGTCGAGACGGCCGGGCAGCCCGTACAGCGGCGTTCGACAACCTTTTGCAAGACCTCAAACAGGGCGAAGGCGGCGTAGATCTTTCTTCCGAAGTGCAGATACTCAACATAGACGAATGGGTTGTGAATCTGGATAATGCCAATCAGACTTTCAAGCAATCGCTGGCCGACCGTGCAGGCGAAGCCGCCCATCGTCCGCAAAAAGGACGCCTCATTCAAATCCGTACCCAAATGAATCGTTTCTACGTAGGCATGATTAACTCCATCGAAACCCTTCTGATGGCTATCGAAGAAACAAATCCGGCCCCCCTCCCGGATTCGCCGGACGACAAACTAATCCGCTTTGTTAAAGAACTAAACACCTATCTGACACATTATAAGTCGCTTTTGAAAGGACGCCATACGCGGAAAAACGCAATCGAGTGACGAAATGAAAAACCACACACATAACTCAATAAATATAGTATGAAAACAATCTTCCAATTCGCCTCTAAAATAATGCCCACGTTTGCGGCCACGATAATCGCCGCCCTCCCTCGCCAAAGCGCCATCTACCAGGGCAATGTCCAAGCCAACCTGTTGTAGCTCGACCCGAACAGCGATGATTTTTCCAACGCCGGCGCGGAACTTACCTTTCCCATCCCCGAAGGCATGAGGAACCATTCTCCCGCAACGATTGCTATACGAAATACGGCGGCAGGAACGGACGGATTCTACAAATGGAAAATTGCGATGCCATAGCATGGCTGCAACGGATGTTCGTTTAGAGATCTCGGCAGATGCCTTTACGCGGACGCAGGATGTGTTTTAAGGATGCCGTCGGCCAAACAATTCGCGGAAAGAAGAGAAATCTTTTTTGTACATAATACCGAAGCCCTGAGTGGTGAGGCTTTGTTTGAGGTATCGATACATATCGTTGGCATGATTGTAGGCTTTCAGACGAAACTCTCCGCTTGGGGTGAGCAGGTATTCGATGTCGAATTCGCCCACAAAGACGTTCTTCACGTTCGGATTGTTTTTGTAGCCGAAGTTGCCGTTAAAGAGCAACCGATTGTCCCAAAGCTGACCGGACAGGAGCATCTCTACCTCCGTTTCACTGAATCCCTCCTGACTGGTTCGGATGTTTGTGCCAATCTGAACTTTGTCTGTAATGGCGCTCAGTATGCTTGATATTTGAGAAGATATAGCGGCCGATGTCACGGCGCTGAACTCGTTGGTACGACTTACCTGTGTAAAATCCGAGGGGTGGAATTTGTTCAGCACTAAGAGGTAAACGATTTGTCGGGTCATCATATCTTCCGTATTTGCGAAACTTTTCACCTTCCTTTCCAGTTCGCTGTTAGCGCCGGGCAATTCCAGGTCGAAAGATATGGAAGGATTGCGGAACAGACCTTCGAGCAGAAGTACGCAATTGACCGGGATGTTTGTTCGGGCGCTTTCTTCGAGCAAGTTTGGGTCTAAGTCTCCGATATTAGCCGTTACGTTGTAGATGGCATTGATGTTGAGGGTTGCCTCATTCGGATCTCCGCGAAAAGCTACGGAGCTTCCTTCGCGTATTTTAAAATCTTTATGAATGAGCTGTTGCAGACTGAAATTATAATTCCCGCTCAGAATATTAAAGACCCCATACATGCGCAGGTCGGTCTTTGTGCCGTATTCTATTTGCAGACTTCCGTTTCCGTATCCTTTAATTTTATCTCCGGAACCGGGGTCCATGATGAGTTCCAAATTAGCGTCGGGCGTTACATCGATTGTGAAGTTCATACGAAGTTCCGTGCCGTTTTCGCGCGAGGAAGGCGCCGGAGAGGGTAGGGCAGTTGCGGTGGCGGTATCCGGTTTGTTGGTTTCGCGGAATGTGATAAAGTCGTAAGCCGTAGCGGTAGAACCGCCCATAAAATTGAACGACACAGCCGTTTTCGGTTCACTCCGCATGTTGATATCGAAATTGATTAACTGTTCGTTTCCCCGGATGCGGGCTATTCCGCTGCTGAAGACGGAGCCGTATATCATGGGCGATTGTTTTTCCGAAGCATTATAGACCATCATGTTGTTGGCCTGGATGTCGACGGAAAACTCAAAGTCTCGGAAGTACGAGTGATTTGCTTCGGCATTCACATTTCCCGTATTGCCGGACGAATCGTACAGGGTAATGTTTTTCATCTGCATAAAGCCGGGATAGAGGAAGATGGAATCGGAGAAGGTATAATATGTATTGAGGAAGTCCACGTTCAATCCGCCTTCCCTCACAAAGACTTTTCCTTCTATGTCGATGTCTTTGAACGAACCGAACAAATGAGCGTAGCCCATTCCCCGGCCTCGCACGCCGGAAACCACGTCGTCTAAGTAAGGGGCTAAGAAAGCAATGTTCAGATTCTGTGCCGTGAAAGTCAGGTCGATTCCTCTACGGTTTCCTACGGGATGGATGTATCCGTCTACGTTTGTTTGGGTGGAGTCGTTTTCGTAGATGTTTCCTATCATACGTATTCCCTCCCGTTTGTCGTCCCAGTGGCTGAAGAGGTTCAAATCGCCAAGCCTTACTTGATTGAAGGCGAAATCCTGCACATATAAATCGCCGTTCAATGCTCGTTTCCCGTACACGTCGCTGAGGTAAAATAAGCCGGTTGCTCTTCCTCCGAAGCGGAGTTTGGAAATATTCAGCGCCTCGAAGATATAGCTCAGTTCTATTCTGTCTAAATCCATGAGAAGCGTATCGTTGGGGTTGTCGGAAATGGCGCCGTTCAGATAAAGACCTTGCGAATCGCGCGATACATGAAAGTTGTGCACTTCCATTTGCTTTCTTCGGAAGCTGAGGTTTGATTCGGAAATTGTCCAGATGCTGTCGTTGATAATCAGAGGACTTTCGGCAATGTGGATATCCGTGCGAAGGTGCGATGTTTCTTCTTCCACGAACAGCGCCGATGCGTTCAGTTTGGCTTCAAAGCGACGTTCTTTGTTGCTCGTCCAACTAAGTTGGTTTTCTATTCGATTGTCTTTTGCCTCGGCCTGCCATTCGATGTAGTTACGAACATTTCGGTCGTTGTACTGCGTGGCTCGCAGACGAATATCTATTTTGTCTAAAGGGTTTTCGCAGGCAAAATAGCAGGATTCGAACGTTGTTTTTCCTATCAGGAAGTTGGGGAGGAAGACTTCTGCCCGGAATTTGTTGAATCGGCTGTTGTAGAAACCTGTGATGCGTCCCTGGTTCATCAGCGTGAGAGGCAGTTTAAGGGTTTGCGATAAGGCTTGGGTATTTTCTACGGTGAGCAAGAGGGAAAAATTATTTTCCTGCGTTGTTCGGTCTTTCGTTGTGGCGTTTATCAATGCCGGCACATAGTTGCGGAATGTATTGAGGACGCCGGGGAAAAGAGTGGCGAACGAATAAACGCCGTTTACTTCCCCATTCACGAGGTCGGACGATACGGCGAGTCGTTTGTCGGGGGCATCGCCCGAGGCGGTTATCTTCAGTTGTCGGAGGAAAAAGTCTTGCGGTGCGGTATGAATCATTAGACTGTCTACGGTGATGCTTCCTTTCAGATTGTCGATGTTGTTGCCTGCGAAATTGGCGTCTAAAGAAACGGATATGTCCGGCGAGTCCAATTTGTCGTACAAATTTAGATGGTCGGGGCGGAAATGGCGTAAGTCGGCGGTGAAGTTGAACACGGAATTTTGCTTATCGTTCCGAAACATACCTTCCGCATATAAAGCGCCGTTGGGATCGTCTATGCGGAGGATGCCATCGAAACTGTTTTGCCGAAAATGACCGGAGAGTTGCAGGTTTTCGTAGCGATAGTTCCTGAAGTCGAACTCATTCACCTTCGCCCGGATATTGCCTGTGAAGTATCCGCCTGCGGGGCATTGCGCGTCGAGCGATACATCGAAGCGGGCTATCCCAAAGGGGTTGTCTATGTTGAATAATTGGTTGATCGATAATTCGGACGACGAAATATGTCCTCGCACGTAGGCGGCGATGTTCTTTTCCTTATCGCTTCCGAAAAGTAAATCGGTCTCGATGGAGCCAATGGCCGACGAAAGTTTGCCGTACGCTACCAAATGATTGAAAAACCCCGAAATCTCGCCGCTGAAATAGATGCTCCCCAAACGTTCGACAGGTTTGGGCAGCGTAATCGGACTGCGGGAGAAGTTGTTGGCCAGAGCGCTCAATCCTTCGGTGGAGATATACATCCGGTTCACCGCTCCCAATAGATACGTTTCGTCCGGGTGGGTGATGCCCTTCACCGACATTTTGCCGGCAAACAACATTTTGTCGCCGTACTTCATCGTAAATTGTTGCAGATGGATGTCGTTGATGCAGCCGGATACTTCGGCAGATAATTCTATCGAGTCGTTGAAGTTGCCGAAGGCCGGAATAAACGATGCAAACTCCTTTGGGTATAATTCCGAAGGCGCTATATAAAAGTTGACGGGCGCCTTGGCGAGCCATTCATCGGGTTGAGTTACTTGGGTATAATTCACGGAGGCGCGGGGTATTTTCAAACTACTTTCCGGCAGACGCACTTCCATATCGCGCACATTCAAACTGTCTTTATTCCCGGCCACGGAGAAGGAAAGTTTGTTTAAAACAAAACCGGAGCTTTCCTCGAGGCTCATCTTTTGGATACGGACGTTGAGGCTATCGCTCCGGAAGGTAGTAAGAGCGATATTGGCGTTTATATCTTTCAGGTCGATGTGCGAGGGGTTGAATTTTTCCGGCGTAACCTCTTCGCTCAATACATCGTAGCTGATATTTCCTTTGCGCAGCAGGATGGAGTTGATTTGTAAATCGATATCGGAAGATTGCAGTGTATCCCTGCGGCTGAAGGCGTCGATAATAAATTGCAGATTTGCCTTCTGCTCCGGCGTATCTTTATACAAACGGAGCGAGAAGCCCAACAGGCGTATGCTTGTAAAAACCCATCGGCCGCGCAGCAACGACAGCGGATTGAAGCGAGCGGCCGCACGATTGGCCTTAAACAACACGCGTCCGCTTTGGTCTTCCAGATATACATCTTCGGCAGCGAGGCGGCTAAGCCATTCTATGCTGACTTTCCCCACACGAACCGGTACGTGTAGTTGCGCCGTTAGTTCCGAAACCACTTTGTCTTTTACCGCACGCTGAATGTAGGGGATATTCAGCAAAACAACCGGCGTTATAAAGAGCAAACAAAATACAGCAGACAGCGATAACGCTATGTATTTTAATCTTTTTATTTTCTTCCAATTTAAGTTCATGTGCAAAACTACAATATTATTATCACAGATTTTTGTTCTTTTGCATAAAAATACGATATGAAAATAACGATATTAGGTATAGAATCCTCGTGCGATGATACATCGGCAGCGATAATCCGCGATGGCCTGATGTTGTCTAACGTCATAGCCGGTCAGGCTGTTCATCGCGAGTACGGGGGCGTGGTGCCCGAATTGGCCTCGCGCGCGCATCAGCAGAACATCATTCCGGTTATTTCCGAGGCCATTCGGCGCGCCGGGACAGGCAAGTCGGAAATAGACGCCATCGCCTTCACCCGCGGGCCGGGGTTGTTAGGCTCTTTGCTGGTGGGCGTTTCCTTTGCCAAGGGATTGGCCGCCTCGCTTGGTATCCCGCTGATAGAGGTGAACCATTTGCAGGCGCATGTGCTGGCGCACTTCATCCGCACGGCCCAGGAAACGGAAACGCCTTCGTTCCCGTTTCTGTGTTTGTTGGTATCGGGAGGAAATTCGCAAATCATACGGGTGGAGGGGTACGATGAAATGGAAGTTATTGGTCGCACCATCGACGACGCGGCCGGAGAAGCGTTCGACAAATGCGCCAAAGTGATGGGATTGGACTATCCCGGCGGCCCTATCGTGAACCGCCTTGCCGTCGGGGGCAATCCCCGGGCTTTTTCTTTTGCCAAACCTCATGTATCGGGCTATGATTATAGTTTTAGCGGTCTGAAAACGTCTTTCCTCTACACGCTGCGCGATTGCTTGAAGGCGGATGCCCACTTTATCACACATCATCAGGAAGATCTTTGCGCCTCACTTCAGGCCACGGTCGTAGATATATTAATGGATAAGCTGAAGAAAGCCTCGATAGACCTCGGTATAAAAGAATTGGCCTTGGCCGGAGGGGTATCGGCCAATACCGCTTTGCGCGATACCTTTACCGACTATGCCCGGCGCTACGGATGGAAAATATACATCCCCCCGCTGGCTTTTACGACCGACAATGCGGCTATGGTGGCTATTACCGGATACTTTAAGTATATGAAAAAAGAATTTTGCGGCATGGATGTCGTCCCCTTCTCCAGAGTTATTTTGTAATCGTCATTGCCAACGTTGTAGAGTAATCCGGATTTTTGCGTATCCTGGATTGCTTCACCGCGTTCGCAATGACGAAATATATTTCTTAGCTCAAAAACTTTTTCTTGAGCGGAGTAAATATAGTTTTCTACTATATTTCCAAATATTTTAAGCAAGAATTTTTGTATCCATCATTGCGAACATAGTGAAGCAATCCGGAATATGCAGAAACCTGGATTGCTTCACTGCGTTCGCAATGACGGAATATGTTTATTAGTTCAAAAACTTTTTCTTGAGAGGAGAAAATATAGTTTTCTACTATATTTCCAAATGTTTTAATCAAGAATTTTTGTATCTGTCATTGCGAACATAGTGAATCAATCCGGAATACACAGAAACCTGGATTGCTTTACTGCGTTCGCAATGACGGAATATGTTTCTTAGCTCAAAAACTTTTTCTTGAGAGGAGTATATATAGTTCTCTACTATATTTCAAAATGTTTTAAGTAAGAATTTTTATATCCATCATTGCGAACATAGTGAAGCAAT
>JAISZY010000052.1 GCA_031284375.1 Tannerellaceae bacterium
GAGGCACGTATTCCCGGGAATGAGACACGTATTCCCGGGAATGAGACGCGTATTCCCGGGAATGAGGCGCGCATTCCCGGGAATGAGGCGCGCAATGTCTTAACTACATCTTTTACGAAAGAAACAAAAATATCACCTCCCTTTATTAGGGTTCTTAGGCCATGGACTGCTATTTAAATAACTAAGGCCCGTAAAGAAAAAGAAAGGGCTGAGGTTAACTTTTACTGATTCGTGTACCTTAAAAATTGTACTGCCTATGGAGAAGATGTAAGCAAAGTATCCGAAAAAAAGAAAGCCGGCATGTGTCCTACCACCCGCCGGTTTGAATCTACACTCTTTAAAACAATTGTATTAACTATTTACTAACATGACAAAAGTATGGACAATAAATCTATGCCGGGAAGAAAATATTCGAAAAATTCCCGGTTCAAACAAATCTTCAGAATTATGCGCTTAAGTTCATTTCTATGGATAGTCTGCGTCTTTTGCTCGTATGCCGCCGACACCTATTCGCAGAATGCCCGCGTGACGATTCACAAAAGCATTGCACCGCTGGAC
Source organism: Tannerellaceae bacterium (assembly GCA_031284375.1). GTDB lineage: Bacteria > Bacteroidota > Bacteroidia > Bacteroidales > Tannerellaceae > DFXE01. The sequence goes on from JAISZY010000052.1 coordinate 559, forward strand.
GAGATATTGAACGAAATCGAAAGCCAGACGGATTACCTTTTTGTGTACAACAATCAGGTGAATGTAAATCGCAAAGTATCGGTTGCCGTAGACAGTAAACCGGTAAGTGATGTATTAACCCATCTGCTCCGAAATACGGATATGGATTACGCCATGGAAGGAACTCATATCGTATTGAGCAGACGAAACGAAACAGCCCGGCCTCAGCAGAACACAAGGCGGATAAGCGGACTGGTGACCGATGCGAATGGCGACCCGGTGATTGGAGCCAACGTGGTGGAAAAAGGAACATCCAACGGTTCCATCACGGATATAGACGGAAAATTTACGCTAAACATCGCGCCGGGAGCCACGCTGACCATCTCCTTTATCGGCTACCTGACGCGGGAAATAAGCGTAGGAAACCAAACTTCGCTGGCCGTAGAGCTGACGGAAGACACCCGGACGCTGGACGAAGTGGTGGTGATTGGCTACGGAACGGTGAGGAAAAGCGATTTGACAGGTTCTGTTTCTTCCGTCAAGTCGGAAGATTTAACCAAAATGGCTACCGCCTCTCCCGTTGCCGCACTGCAAGGGAGAGCCGCCGGCGTATTGGTTGTGCAGGAATCGGGTTCGCCGGATGCCGCGGCAGCCATTAAAATCAGAGGTATCGGAACAACCAACAATGCCGACCCGCTCTATGTCGTAGACGGCTTCCCGATGAGTGATATCAACTACCTGAACCCCGGCGATATCGAAGCGCTCGAAATATTGAAAGACGCTTCGGCCTGCGCCATTTACGGTTCGCGTGGAGCCAACGGGGTTGTATTGATTACCACGAAGAAAGGAAAAAGCGGAGCCTTGAAGGTGAATGTGAATGCGTACTACGGCATCGAAAACTTAGCCAACCGCCCGCAGATGCTCAACTCCCAACAATACGCTACCCTGTCGAACGAGGCTTACGTAAATGCCGGCCGGGAGGCTTTGTACCCGAACACCTCCGGGCTGCCCAACACCGATTGGTTTGAGGATGTATCGCGCGTGGGAAAAATTCAGAACTATAACCTCAGTTTATCCGGAGGAGGAGACAAGATAACGTCTTTGTTCAGTACCAATTATTACCGGAAGGATGGAGTTGTCCGGTCTACGGATTATGCCAAATATTCGTTTGCCCAGAATAACACGATGAAGGTGGGCAGTTTCCTCGATTTGTCTACTTCGCTTTCGGCGGTGTTTACAGACTTCAAGAACTTCGACCCGACAAGTATTTTCCTTTCTTCCCTCATCGCTCCCCCGGATATACCGGTTATCAATCCGGAAACGGACTATTACGCCGGAATCAGTAAAATACGTCTGGGCAATCCCGCCGGGAGAATCGCCCGAAACAACGACAAGAACAGAAGAACGTATCTGGTGGGCAATTTCAGTGCGGATGTTCATCTTAGCAAAGACCTGAACTTTAATTCCCGCTTTGGTATCCGCTACGATGGAAGTTACAACAGCGGCTTTACTCCGGTGTATTACGAGACGATGGATAACTCCGAATCCATTAATACCGTAAGAAGAAGCACATCCCGAATGGTAGACTGGACATGGGAGAATATCGTAACGTACCATAAGAGCTTCAACAACGTACACGATCTTACCCTCATGGCGGCCATGTCGGCCAGAGAATACAACCGCGACCAGTACGACGCTACCAAACAAAACGTTCCGATTGAAAAGGAAGAATACTGGTATTTTGATTCTGCAACGGACAACCCTCAAGTAAACGGACAGGGATATTCGCTTGCCATGCTGTCGTATCTGGGAAGAATCAACTACAACCTCAAAAACCGTTACTTGCTGACGGGCAGTATACGAAGCGACGGCTCTTCGCGTTTTATCGGTTCCAACCGGTGGGGCGTATTTCCGTCGGCCGCCTTAGCCTGGAAACTATCCGAAGAAAGTTTCTTCAAAAATCTGGAACTAACATGGCTCAACAGCGTAAAAGTAAGGCTTGGATATGGAGAATTGGGGAACGAAAACATCAATTCCTACTATCCCTATCTCACCCCCGTTACCCAACGCCGGTATTACACCCTTGGCTCCGGTCAGGTACGGCTGAACGGTTCCGGCCTTTCGGGCATTGGCAACCCCGAAGCCCAATGGGAAACCTCCACCCAGTCGAACGCAGGCGTAGACCTGATGTTTCTGAATGGGAAAATAGACGTTACCGCCGATTATTATATCCGCAAAACCAACGACATCCTTTTGTCTCAACAGATACCTCAGATATCCGGTTCGAGCAGCATCGTGCGCAATGTAGGAGGCCTGGAAAACAAAGGATTTGAATTTACGATTTCCTACAAAGACACCAAAGGGGATTTCTCCTACCATGTAAACGCAAACTTTGCCACCGTACGGAACAAGGTAGTGAATCTGGGAACCTCCGGGTCGTTAATCTCCAGCTTTGCCTACGACTATGTGCTGATTGACTTCCAGGGCGCCTTAGGAAACATGATTCGCAGCGAAGTAGGAAGACCTTACGGACAGTTTTATGGCTATCAAACCGACGGCATCTTCCAAAATCAAAGCGAAATAGACGCCTACACCTTCCAGGGCAATCCGATACAAGCCGATGCAAAGCCGGGCGATTTCAAATTCAAAGACAATAACAACAACGGACGCATCGACGACGGAGACATGGACTTTATCGGAAATCCCATCCCGGATATAACCTACGGCCTCTCGCTGGATGCACAGTACAAGAACTTCGACCTCAATCTCCTCTTTCAGGGAGTAGTGGGAAATGATATTTACAACGCAGCCAAATACTACTTTATGAGGTTCGACGGACGTCAGAACGTGCGGACGGACTACTTAGACCAATATTGGCACGGAGAAAACAGCGCCGGCAGCATCCCCATCGTTACGCAAGAGCTTACGCGGAATACGCGCAACTTCAGAAACTCGGACTTTTACATCGAGGATGGCTCGTACATAAGGCTGAAAACCCTCCAACTGGGCTATAACTATACGCCACGGTTCATTCGGGGCGCGAAACCTTCGTTCAGGTTTTATTTAGCCATGCAAAACCTGTTTACCCTCACCAAATACAGTGGGTTTGAACCCGAAGTATCTACTATTTCCGTCGACCGCGGACAATATCCGCAGTCGCGCTCCTTTATGCTCGGAATGGTTATCAATTTTTAATGATAAAATTTATTCGTATGAAAACAAAAAATAATCTGATAGCGCTGACAGCGCTGATTTTGTTCAGCGCCTGCTCCGATTTCTTAGACAAAGACCCTTTGGTGCAATCCTCGGCAGAAACCTATTACTCCAACGAACAAGAGGCCAACGACGCCACCATCGGAGCCTATTCTATGATGCAGAACGAAGGATTCCAATTAGCACCCTTTATGCTCATTGGAGACGATTGTTCGGACGATTGCGACCTGGGAAACAGCAACAGCGAAGCCTTTTCCTGGCTTGGAGCCGTGGCCCAGTCGCTGCAAAAATTCGACGTCCTCCCCACCAACTGGGTGAGTAACGCCCTCTGGAGCCAAGGTTTTACCGGCATCACCTGGACTACCCAGGCCATAGCGCGTATTGAGGGGAACGAAAACATTCCCGAAGCCAAAAGAAACCAGTTTGTCGGCGAAGCGCATTACCTGAGGGCGCAATACTACTTCTTCCTCACCCGGCAATATGGCCGCTTGCCCATTATCGACCACGTACTCTCTTACGAAGAATACTACATGCCAAGGGCTACCATCGAACAAACCTGGGCTTTTATGGAAGCCGACCTTCAAAAAGCAGCCCAGCTCCTGCCCGAAAAAAGCCAGTATCAGGCCGGCGATATCGGAAGAGCTACCAAAGGAGCTGCCAATGCTTTGCTGGGAAGAGTGTATATGTATCAAAAGAAATTTGCGGAAGCGTATCAAGTTTTAAAAACCGTCGTGGCCTCCAACCAGTATGGACTTGAGCCGAAATACGAAGACATCTTCGCGCTCGAACACGAAAACGGTATCGAATCTATCTTCGAAATCCAGCACGGCATAAGCGGAACGGGATGGGCAGACTCGAACGAAGGCAGCATCCTTTCTTTCTACGAACACGATGCCGACCCGGAAGACATGGTAAAATGGCACAACGGATGGTCGATGCACTGCCCTACCGAAAACTTAGTGAAAAGCTTCCACCCGGGCGACCCTCGCCTGAAAGCTACCGTAATCTTTCCCGATGAATTTTTCGACGGACGTATACACACCAACAAAGCAAGCTCCACCGGCTATCAGCCCAAGAAATGGTACATACCCTACGACCAGCGTTCGCAGATAGACCAAAGCGATTGCCCCAAGAATATCATCTTTTACCGCTACGCCGATGTGCTGCTATACTTGGCCGAAGCCGCCAACGAAACAGGCCAAACCGCCGAAGCGCTCCAATATCTGGAGCAGGTACGCGCCCGCGCCCGCGCCAATGCGGAAGACCCCAGCGTATTGCCCGAAATAAAAGAAACCGGCAAAGACGCGCTGCGACAACTCATCTGGCAGGAACGCCGGGTAGAACTTGCCTGCGAAGGACAACGCTTCTGGGACCTTGTGCGCCAGGGACGCGCCGGAACGGTGATGAAAAACTATGCGCAGACCTACAACTCCATCAAAGGACAATACTTCGTAGACGGGAAAAGCGAACTCTTCCCCATCCCCGAAACGCAAGTAACCCTTTCCAATGGTTCAATGGAACAAAATCCGGGTTATTAATTCCGGCAATCGAGCAGTTGGTCATCCACCAACCGCTCGGTTGGTCATCTAGCAACCGCTCGGTTGGTCATCCACCAATCGCTCGGTTGGTCATCCACCAATCGCTCGGTTGGTCATCTAGCAATCGCTCGGTTGGTCTTTCACCAACAAATTAAAAACATATTAAAAGTAAGATTCACATGAAAACAAACATATTCTTTCTTCTCTTTCTGCTAATGGCGCACATCGCCCATAGTCAGTCGAAAACCTACTTTATATCTCCCGACGGCAACGACGCCGCCTCCGGGCTTTCCATAAAAACAGCCTGGAAAACGCTCGACAAAGTAAACAACACCGTCTTCCAAGCCGGCGACAAAATTCTCTTCCAAGCCGGCGCCCAGTGGCACGGACAGCTCAAACCCCAAGGTTCCGGCGCCGACGGACTCCCTATCCTCCTTTCGAGCTATGGAGGCGAAGCCCGCCCGATTATCAACACCGGCCGGGCAGAAGGAGCCGCCATCCGCCTCTCCAACCAATCCTGGTGGGAAATTGAAAACATAGAAATAACCGGCGGCGCACAGCCCGAATTTGGCGTTGGCCGTCAAGGCATCGTGGCCACGTATCAGGCCGGCGACTACGAGCATCTGACGGTTCGCAACTGTTACATCCACGACATCTGGGGACAATTGGGCGGAAACACCGAGTACACCGGCTACGGCAGTTGCGGCATCTTGGTACAAACGCAAGGCCGGCGAATGGCCGATACAAAGACCTCCCTCCGCGATGTGCTGATAGAGAACAACCGCATCGTCCGTATGGACAAAGTAGCCATCCGCGTCAATGGCTGCCAAAACAACATGGTGATTCGCAAGAACTACATGGAAAATCTCGGCGGCGACGGCATCATTGCCGGAGGATGCTACCGCGGACTGGTAGAATACAACGTAGCCCGACGCACCTGTATGCGCTCCGGCTATCAAGACCTGACGGCCGAAGGTCTCAAGTGGTGGCCTCATACGGCGGCTATCTGGTTGCAGAATGCCGAAGAAACCGTGATGCAATACAACGAAGTATACGATACAGGCCGCCAACCGGGTAATGGCGACGGCTTTGCCTACGACTTCGACTTCTATTGCATCCGTTGCGTGGCGCAATACAATTACAGCAGCAACAACCACGGTTTCATGCTGCTGATGAACCGCACGTTCGAAAACGTGAGCCGTTATAACATCAGCGAAAACGACCAGACGCACCTCGTACAAATGCAATGCGACATCACCGACCGCAACATCTTTTACAACAATATCTTCTACATCGATTACGGCACCGTAGACCTGGATTTCTTCCTCGGCGACGGCGGCACGAACAATCCCCAGGCCCTCGGCGCAGCTTATCACAACAACATCTTCTACGCCACGGGGCAAAGTTATTTCCGCACCGCGTATTCCAAGGGCGAAACCCTCACCCGCACCTTCGACGAAGCCACCCGTCCCGCCGCCGGTTCGTGGAACCGTCTGTTCTTCCACAACTGCTACTTCGGCCCCTGGAAGAACGGCATCCCGAACGACCCGGAAAAGATAACCGACGATCCGATGTTTGTTCAACCCGGAAGCGGCGGACAAAGCCTGTGTTCGCTGAAAGGCTATCAGTTGAAACCCCATTCGCCCTTAATCAACAAAGGCATATACATCCCCCTGCATGGAGGAAAAGACTTCTGGGCTAATCCCGTAGCCGACGGTGAACCGGACTTTGGCGCTTACGAGCAACTTGGCTCCGGCGCATCGCCCGATGCCGCCAAACTCTCTGCCGCCGACGAACAATACCGGCGAGAATCCACCATCGCCTGGGCGAAATGGAGTTTCCCGCTACAAATCCAGCTAACGGAAACCGCCGGCGAAATAGTAATCCGCCCCCTGCAACCCCTCGACGAACGCATCAAAGGCGCCATCACCTGGACGGATGCCAAAGGAGCGACAACAACCCTCCTGCTGGAAAAGCAAAAGCAACGCGACGTATTTACCCTCAAAGTAAAAGCAGACAAAGCCGCTCTGCTGGCCTCGCCGGTACATGTAAACCTGACGTACAACCATCTTCAGGAAGATTGGAACATCCCGGTAGTAGAAAGAGTGGGAAGAAATAATTAGCTTTGTGGTATGAAAAAGTACATCCTCCTTTTATTCTGTTTCTGTTTCCTGCCCGCCTCGGCTCAATACCGGCAACTAACGGCAAGAAAGAACATCCCCTTAGATTCCATCTATCTGAGCGACCCCTGCATATTGGCCGACCGGAAAACATCCCAGTATTATATGACCGGAACGGGCGGTATGCTCTGGAAAAGTTGGGTGTACGGCGATTATACGCAAGGGGTGGCCTATTCGGAAAGCGGCATGTTGTTCCGTACCCTGGAAGGCAAACTTCTGATGTCGGTACACAGCCATAAAACCATCCATGGAAGGACAATCCGGATTCCTCATCTGTTCGAGATGGATGATTCGGGAGATAAACTTGTATTAGGTAAACCCTATGCCCTGCAGGGCATTGTAAAATAGATTTCATGAACAAATTATCAATTAAAACAGCAAGCAAGATGGTGTTGTTGTCCCTTTTCATCCTGTCGTGCTCCCGGCAGAACGAGGAAGGCATCCAATCGTTCGATTTGAAAAAGATTGCAGCACGCTATCCGGACAGTACCTGTGTTGCGGATAGTAAAATCTTCGGAACACAGGTACTGAAAATCGCTCCCTCCGATGGACACGAAGGCATTGTTATTTGGGAGAAAGGAGATAAACAGAATTGGGCGGAAGGCAAGTATTTCGTTTTCGAAATATATGGCGACAATGACTTCAGCGGAGTAATCAACATCGAATTTTACAAAGAAGTAAAAGATTCCACCACCGAACAAATCGTGCTCCAAAGCGGAGAAATATCCGGTAGCGAGAAAGAAAGTCCCTGGCTGTCTTCGCTGATGGGTATTCTGCCGCGCGTAAAGACAAAGGTCGTCTTCCCGCTGAGTTTCTTAGATGCACAAAACTTATTTGTGCCCCGTTCGCCGCGTCAATTGAAAGGAACGGTGAGCGGAAACAGGCTCGACCCAAACGACATCACCAAAGTACTTCTACGCTTCGGGCCTTATTATGCTCCTTATTTTCTTCCGGAGTACGAAATTGCGTCCATCACCATAAACGATTCCGTACCCCCACCCTACCCTTCCGTCGAACTTCCTGTAATGGATACCTTCGGCCAAAGGAAAGATAAGGAATGGGACGGAAAAGTGAAGGACGAAAAGGAACTGATAGCCCAGAATATCGGATTGGAGAAGATAACAGAAACAGTCCGGATGCCGGACGACTGGGGCGGATACGGAGGATGGAAGGACAAACAATTCCAGGCGACAGGCTTCTTCCGGACACATCACGACGGAACACGGTGGTGGCTGGTAGACCCCGACGGGTACGCCTTCCTCAGCGCAGGCGTCGATTGTGTAGGATACAACTCCTCCGGGCCTGTAACCGGGATAGAAGACCTCTTCGACCGGCTGCCCGGCGAACAGGATTCCACGCTTTTTGCAGAAGCGCAGAGACGCTTCTCGAACGGGAAAATCGTAGACTTCTACGTTGCCAATCTGATTCGCACCTACGGAAAGGATTGGAAAGACAAATGGTTTGCCATAACGGAAGGATTGATGCGGACATTCAGATTCAATACCGTAGGGAACTGGTCGAATATCGACTTTGCCCGGAAAAGCAAGATACCCTACGTTCTTCCGCTAAATGGTTTCCCCGAAACAGAAGTTTGGCTGTACCGAGACTTCCCCGATGTCTTTGCGGAAGAGTACCGGGAAAATTCGAGGAAATTCGCAGAACAGCTTACAGACTATAAAGACGACCCGTATCTGGTAGGCTATTTCTTGCGAAACGAACCGAATTGGGCCTTCGGATACCACAACTTAGCCTACGAAATGTTTGCAACCCATCAAGCTTCAAAAACCAAGGAAGAATTTATCCTTTGGGCAAAAGACAAGTATCAACAGGACATCGGCAAACTGAACGAGGCATGGAAGCTCAACCTGAAAAGCTTTGAAGACCTGAGGCTCTTGACCCTGAAGGATTATCCATCCCCGGCGGCAGATAAGGATTTCTACGATTTCTCCGAGATAATGGTGAAAAGATACGTAGACATTCCATGCGACGAAGTGAAAAAGGTAGACAAAAACCATTTGAACTTAGGCATGAGATACGCCTGGTTAAGCTCCGATTTATTGTACAAAGCCGGCGAACGTTTCGATGTCTTTTCCATCAACGGCTACGGCATAAACCCTCCTCCTACGGAAGAAATCGCCCGCAAAAGCGGCAAACCGGTTATGATTGGGGAGTTTCATCATGGAGCCGTCGACCGGGCTTTACCGGCAACGGGCATCATCGGCGTCTTGAATCAGGATGACCGAGCCGCTGCCTACCGGAATTATATCGAGCAAGGATTTGCAAGGCCGGAACTCGTCGGGATGCATTACTTCCAATGGGTAGACCAACCGTTCTACGGGCGGTTTGACGGCGAAAACTATAATATCGGCATTGTAGATACCAACAATCGCCCATACCCCGAACTTACCCATGCCATGACCGTCACAAACGAACAAATCTATCAGGTGGCCACAGAACGGGTTAAGCCTTATAAAGCGAACGTAACCGTTATACCTCCTATTCATTATTAAGGCGCTTCGGAATCCGAAAAAACATCCTGTGATAGTTGGACGTTATAAAAATGAATGTATCTTTGCGCCCAACAAATAGATTTATTAGTATGATACGCACAATGGCTTACAGTTTCCTACTTTCCTTGCTTAGCATCCTACTCCGGAAGCGAAGTGGATGTGAGAGGTGTGTCGGCCCCGCGTAGATATGACACAACAATGAAAGCCCTTCTCACTTCCGGTGAAGAAGGGCTTTTTTACGAAATAACCGGATTATATATGTAATGTATTATGGCAGACAAATTATTTATTTTCGACACCACCCTGCGGGACGGCGAACAAGTGCCCGGATGCCAATTGAACAGCATCGAGAAAATCGAAGTTGCCAAGGCGCTCGAAGGATTGGGAGTAGACGTGATAGAGGCGGGATTCCCCGTTTCGTCGCCGGGTGATTTCAATAGCGTGATAGAAATATCCAAAGCCGTGACGTGGCCCACGATATGCGCCCTTACACGCGCAGTAGAAAAAGACATCGACGTGGCCGCCGAAGCCTTGCAATACGCCAAACGAAAGCGAATTCATACCGGCATCGGAACATCGGACTACCACATACGGCATAAATTCAACTCTACCCGCGAGGAAATCCTGCAGCGAGCCATCGCCTGCGTAAAGTACGCCAAACGCTACACGGAAGATGTAGAGTTTTACGCCGAAGATGCCGGGCGGACGGAAAACGAATATCTGGCCCGCGTTGTAGAGGCCGTTATTAAAGCCGGAGCCACCGTGGTAAACATCCCCGATACAACGGGATATTGCTTGCCCCAACAATACGGAGCCAAAATCGGCTTCCTCCGCGAAAACGTAAAAGGCATCCAAAACGCCGTCCTGTCCACCCATTGCCATAACGACCTGGGGATGGCTACCGCCAATACTATCCAAGGCGTTCTGAACGGAGCCAGACAGGTGGAGGTAACCATCAACGGAATAGGCGAACGCGCCGGAAATACCTCGCTCGAAGAAGTGGCCATGATCTTTAAAAGTCACCGGGAGACGGGTATCGAAACGAACATCAACAGCCGGAAGATATACGGCATCAGCCGCATGGTATCCAGCCTGATGAATATGCCGATACAACCCAACAAAGCCATCGTAGGCCGAAACGCTTTTGCGCACTCGTCCGGTATCCATCAGGACGGCGTGCTGAAAAACCGCGAAAGCTACGAAATTATCGACCCCAAAGACGTAGGCATCGACGATAACGCTATCCTCCTCACGGCGCGCAGCGGACGGGCTGCCCTGAAACATCGCCTCCAACTATTGGGCGTAGAATTGGAGCAAGGCATATTGGACAAGGTATACGAAGAATTTCTGAAATTGGCCGACCGAAAAAAAGACATCAACGACGACGATGTCCTGATGCTGGTAGGAAAAGACCGCACCGCCAGGCAACGCATCAAACTGGAATATCTGCAGGTCACTTCGGGCGTGGGACTGAAACCCATGGCCGGCATCTGCCTCAATATCGCCGGCGAACGCTTCGAAGCCGCCGCCTCGGGCAATGGACCGGTAGATGCCGCCATCAAAGCCATCAAGTCTATCATCCACCGAAACATGACGATACAGGAGTTTCTCATCCAGGCCATCGACAAAGGAAGCGACGACATGGGCAAAGTACACATGCAAGTGGAATACGAAAACAACCTCTACTACGGCTTCGCAGCCAATACGGACATCATCGCCGCTTCGGCCGAAGCGTTTATCGACGCCATTAATAAATTTGTGAAATGAAACATACCTTATTCGAAAAGATATGGGAGCGCCACCTCGTGGATACGCTCCCCGACGGAACAACACAGCTCTATATCGACCGGCTCTACTGCCACGAAGTAACCAGTCCGCAGGCCTTTGCCGGACTGCGCGAACGGGGACTGAAACCTTTTCGCCCCGAACAAATCACCTGCGTTCCCGACCACGACATCCCAACGCTCCATCAAGACCAACCGATAAAAGACCCCGTGGCTAAAAAGCAGGTGGATACGCTGGAAAAGAACGCAGCCGACTTTGGCCTCGCTTACTACGGCTTGCTGCATCCCAAAAACGGCATCATCCATGTGATAGGCCCCGAAAACGGCCTGACGCTCCCCGGTATGACCATCGTATGCGGCGACTCGCATACCTCTACCCACGGCGCTCTGGGAGCTATCGCCTTTGGCATCGGAACCAGCGAGGTGGAAATGACGCTCGCCACCCAATGTATCATGCAGCGCAAGCCGAAAACCATGCGCATCACCCTCTGCGGCGAACTCCGGCCCGGCGTAACGGCCAAAGACGTGGCCCTCTACATCATCGCACACATGACTACCGGCGGCGCCACCGGTTACTTTGTAGAATATGCCGGAGAAACCATCCGGCACACCACCATGGAAGAACGCTTAACCATTTGCAACCTCTCTATCGAAATGGGGGCCCGCGGCGCTATGATTGCCCCCGACCAAGTGACCTTCAACTACCTGCAAGGACGTGAATTTGCCCCGCAAGGCGCTCAATGGGAAAAAGCGCTGGCTTATTGGCAAACGCTTTACAGCGACCCGGACGCCGTGTTCGACAAAGAAGTGTCCTTCCGGGCAGAAGACATCGAACCCATGGTGACATACGGCACCAATCCCGGCATGGGCGTCGGCATCGGGCAATGCATCCCTGCGCTCCACAGCATCGACGAGGCCGGCCGTATCTCCTTCCGGAAAGCGCTCGACTATATGGGATTCCTCCCCGGAGAACGAATGCTGGGCAAACCGGTCGATTACGTATTCCTCGGCAGTTGCACCAACGGACGGATAGAAGACTTCCGGGCCTTTGCTTCCATCGTGAAAGGACGCCAAAAAGCCCCCGGCGTAACGGCCTGGCTCGTACCCGGAAGTTGGCAAGTGGACAGGCAGATACGGGCAGAAGGAATCGACACGGTATTGACCCAAGCCGGCTTCGAACTGCGTCAGCCGGGTTGCTCCGCCTGCTTAGCAATGAACGACGACAAGGTGCCCGCCGGCAAATATGCCGTCTCTACTTCAAACCGCAACTTTGAAGGACGCCAAGGCCCCGGCTCCCGCACCATCCTTGCCGGCCCCCTCGTGGCTGCCGCTGCGGCTATCACCGGAAGAATCACAGACCCAAGAACATTATAATCCTGCTCCATATGCGTAATACATTCACCCTGCTTACATCCACCTGCGTGCCGCTCCCGCTGGAGAACGTGGATACCGACCAAATCATACCGGCACGCTTCCTGAAAGCCACCACACGCGAGGGCTTCGGCGATAATCTGTTCCGCGACTGGCGGTACGACGAATCCGGCCGGCTTAACCCCAACTTTGTGCTGAATCAACCAACCTGCAAAGGCGAAATACTGGTGGCCGGAAAGAACTTCGGCAGCGGCAGCAGTCGCGAACATGCCGCCTGGGCGATAACGGGCTATGGATTCCGGGCGGTAGTGAGCAGCTTTTTTGCCGACATCTTCAAGAATAATTCCATGAACAACGGTCTGCTGCCCGTAGTTGTATCGCCGGACTTCCTGAACGAGCTGTTCGCCACCATCGAGGCCCACGCCGGCGCTACGCTCACCATCGACCTCCCGGCACAAACCATCCGAAACAACATCGCCGGCCGTAGCGAACACTTCGACATCAACGCCTACAAGAAAGATTGTTTGGTGAACGGCCTCGACGATATCGACTACCTCTTGGCCAATCAATCCAAGATAGAAGCTTTTGAGAAGACATACAAATCATAAGCCGGCGGTATGATAGAAATAATGGACACCACGCTGCGAGACGGCGAACAGACATCGGGCGTTTCCTTTGCCGCCCACGAGAAACTCAGCATCGCGCAAATCCTGCTCAACGAGCTGGGAGTAGACCGCATAGAAATTGCCTCGGCCCGCGTGTCGGACGGCGAGTTTGAAAGCGTAAAGCTCATGGCCGCCTGGGCCAAACGTACAGGCAATTTGCACAAACTGGAAGTCCTGGGTTTTATAGACGGCGATACCTCGCTCCGCTGGATAGAACAAGCCGGATGCTGCACCGTAAACTTGCTGTGCAAAGGGTCGTACAGACATGTAACCGAACAGCTCCGCAAAACGCCCCAACAGCATATCGAAGACATCCGCGAGGTAATCCGCAAGGCGGAAGAGAAACGCATCGCCGTAAATATCTATCTGGAAGATTGGTCCAACGGCATACGAAACTCCCCGGAATATGTCTTCCAGCTTGTAGACGGATTGACCGACCTGCCCATCCGCCGCTATATGCTGCCCGATACGCTGGGCATCCTCAACCCCTTGGATACATACGCCTGTTGCAAGCAAATGATAGACCGCTATCCCGGCTTGCAGTTCGACTTCCATGCGCACAATGATTACGACCTGGCCGTGGCCAACGTGTTCTCGGCCGTCCGCGCCGGCGTAAATGGGATACATACCACCGTGAACGGACTGGGCGAACGCGCCGGAAACGCGCCGCTCAGCAGCGTATTGGCCGTGGTGAAAGACCATCTGGGAGAAGAAACGCATTTGAGAGAAGAAAAAATCAATCACGTTAGCCGGCTCATAGAAACCTATTCGGGAATTCATATTGCACCCAATCGCCCCATTATCGGCGAATCGGTCTTTACCCAATGCGCCGGCGTACATGCCGATGGCGACAGCAAAAACAATCTGTACTACAACGACCTCCTGCCCGAACGCTTCGGACGCATCCGCGAATATGCCTTGGGAAAAACGTCGGGCAAAGCCAATATCCGCAAAAACCTGGAGGCGCTGGGTATCGACATGGACGAAACAACCATGCGGAAAGTAACCGAACGCATCATCGAACTGGGCGATAAAAAAGAAATGGTAACCCAAGAAGACCTGCCCTACATCATCAGCGACGTGCTGAACCAGTACACAAATGCCGAACCTCGCATCAAAATCCTGAATTACGCCCTGTCCCTGGCCCAGGGATTACGCCCCGTGGCTACGCTGAAGATAGAAATAGACGGACAAACCTACGAGCAATCCGCCACCGGTGATGGACAATACGACGCTTTTGTCCGCGCCCTACGAACCATCTACGCCCAACTGGGACGTCCGTTCCCCATGCTGACGAACTACTCCGTATCCATCCCCCCCGGAGGACGTACCGACGCCTTGGTGCAAACCATCATCAGTTGGAACTTTCAAGGCGTAGATTTTAAAACAAAAGGCCTCGACGGAGACCAAACCGAAGCGGCCATCCAAGCAACAATCAAGATGTTAAACAAAATAGAAGGATAAACGTATGAACAAAAGACTAACTATCGCCCTCGTGGCGCACGACAGACGAAAAGCCGACATGGTAGAATGGGCCTTGCACAATGCCGAATTTCTTTCCCGCCATCACTTGGTGTGCACCGGAACAACCGGCGGACTCATTGCCGGAGCTTTCAGCGAAAAAGGCATCCATGCCGAAATAACCCGTATGCACTCCGGCCCCCTGGGAGGAGACGCCGAAATTGCCGCCATGGTGGTGCGCAAACAAATCAGCCTGGCTATCTTCCTGATAGACGACCTCAACCCGCAGCCCCACGAGGCCGATATACAAATGTTGCTCCGCCAATGCCGGGTGCACAACGTGCCCATCGCCTGCAACCGCTACAGCGCCGACCTGATGCTTACAAGCACACTCTGGGACGAAGATGCCTACGTGCCTACCGAACCGCAATACATTTACTTTAGCCGCAAAGGAGAATGAAACTGCACATAGCGCTGCTTCCGGGCGACGGCATCGGCCCGGAAATTATCCAACAAGGACGGAAGGTTATCCGCGCCGTAGCCAACAGGTTCGGCCACGAACTGCACGAACGGGAAGCCTTGGTAGGGGCTGCGGCCATCGACGCAACCGGGAATCCATACCCCGACGAAACGCATCGCCTCTGCATGGAGAGCGACGCCGTTTTCTTCGGCGCCATCGGACACCCCAAGTACGACCACGACCCTTCCGCCAAGGTCCGCCCCGAACAGGGACTGCTCGCCATGCGACAACGACTGGGCCTCTATGCCAATATCCGCCCGGTGACGACCTTTCCCTCCCTCGTCCGCCAATCGCCCCTACAATCCCACCTGGTGGAGGGAGCCGACTTTCTCTGTATCCGCGAACTGACCGGGGGACTTTACTTCGGACGGCCGCAAGGCCGTAGCGAAGACGGAAATACCGCCTACGACACCTGCGTATACACCCGCCCCGAAATAGAACGCATCCTGCGCCTGGCCTACGGATATGCCCTCCAAAGACGCAAAAAACTAACGGTGGTAGACAAAGCCAACGTGCTGGCCACGTCGCGCCTCTGGCGAGAAATAGCCAGAGAAATAGAAAAGGAATATCCCGACGTGGAAACGGAATATATGTTTGTAGATAATGCCGCCATGCGCCTCATCCAATCGCCCAAAAGCTTCGACGTAATGGTGACGGAAAATATGTTCGGCGACATTCTTACCGACGAGGCCTCCGTCATCACCGGCTCGCTCGGCATGTTACCCTCCGCCTCCATCGGCCTGCACACCTCCGTATTCGAACCCATCCACGGCTCTTATCCCCAGGCGGCAGGCCGGAACATAGCCAATCCCTTGGCCGCCATCCTGAGCGCCGCCCTGATGTTTGAATACGCCTTCCGCCTGCCCGAAGAAGCCGCGGCCATCCGCCAAGCCGTAGCCGCTTCGATGGAAAACGGCATCGTAACCGAAGACATCGCTCCCGCAGGAAGCCCCTCCTACGCTACCTCCCAGGTGGGCGACTCGGTCTGCTCCCATATCTGAAAAACGGAACGGCCTTGCAGTATTTCTCTGCAAGGCCGTTCGCTCTTTGTTTTACTTCTTAATCTTCTACCGGGCCGCCACCGCCGCCACCGCCGGTTTCGTCTTCTTCGTCTTCGTGAGCGACACTTTCCGGGTTTTTGTCTTCCTCGAAAGAAATGCGCTGGAGCGAATCCTTAAATTCTACGCTCGGCGTAAAGATTACACGCACGCCCTTGATATGATTTGCCGTAAAAGGCTTGCCTTCTTCCACGCCTTCGCTGCTCAGGGTGAGGCGTATCGTGCCGAAACGGCCCAGATGCACGCTCATGCCGAGCCGGAGAAAGGTAGGCAATTCTTCTACAAAATTGGTTAGCACACTCTCGATATCCCCACGGGTAAGGGAAGAACGCCCGGCTATCTGGGACGAAAAATCCGTGAGCGTCATCTTGCCGGGATTGACCGGAGTAGCGTATTGCAATTTTTTTCCCTGCAAATTCGCGGGGCTTGCTTTGGTATGAACCTTGTATTTCATAGCAAAATATGTTTTAAATTTATAAATTCGTTTACTAAGGTTGTATCTATCCTTTCAACAACCGCAGCCTCGCGAGACTGCATCTTAAATATAATTCCTGCCATGCACCTCCTTTTTAACATGATTGATATGTATAAATTTGTTTTACTCACAAATGTAAAAGTAAATGTGATGCACATAAACGCATCCGGGGTTTGTTTTTCGTTCTTAAAGATTATTTAACTCTCTTCTTCTTCAAACGAAATATGCCGAAGGGCTTCTTTCAGCTCTACGCCCGGGCGGAACACCACGCGCACGCCTCTGATGTGGCTCGCCGTAAAGGGGGCGCCTTCTTCCATTCCTTCGCTGTGGATGCTAAGGCGCACGGTGCCCAAAGCGCCCAAGCCAACACTCATGCCGAGCTTGAGGAAGGCGGGCAGTTGTTCGGCAAAATTAGTCAGCACACTCTCGATATCCCCCCGCGTGAGCGAGGAACGTCCGGCTATGCGCATTGCAAAATCCTGCAGCGTAACCTTTCCGGGATTAACCGGCCGGGCATATTGTATTTTTTTCCCTTCGGGATGGGCGGCGTTGAGCCGGGTGCGAATCTTATATTTCATTAATTTTCACATTTTAGCAACCATGTATATAAATAGCTCATATCCAAGAATATTATTTTCATGCTGCAAAGATATATTTTTACATTGGATAATTTTATTTTTACATTGGAAAAATAAATTTTTACATTGGATAATTTTATTTCTCTGGGAGATAAATTTATTTATCCACTGGAAAACGGTATAAAGGTGAAAGATAATTTATTTTTCTGCGTTTATTTACGTTTTTTTCACCTTCCCGGCCAAAGCCGGCGCAGAGTGTAGGGCATTCCGGAATCGGCATCCGTAAAAATTTATCACTAATTTTGCAGAAAGAAATCAAATAGCATCATGACATCGAACAACAACAAAGAAAGAAAATTAGTATCCTTTGACTGGGCCTTAAAGCGACTCCTGCGCAACAAAGCCAACTTTGAAGTAGTGGAAGGCTTCCTGAGCGAACTGCTGGAAAGGAACATCACCATCGCCAACGTGCTGGAAAGCGAAAGCAACAAGCAGCATCCCACCGACAAATACAACCGGGTAGACGTAGTAGTGGAAGACGATAAAAAAGAAATCATCCTGATAGAATTGCAGTTTATCGCCGAAAAAGATTACTTCCAACGCATGCTCTACGGAACAAGCAAAGCCATCGTGGAACGCATGACGCAGGGCGATCCGTATCTGGAAATAAGAAAAATATATTCGATAAACATCCTCTACTTCGACCTCGGACACGGAACCGACTACATCTATCGGGGCAAAACCTACTTCAAAGGTATCCACAACGCGGCCATACTCGAACTCTCGGAGTCGCAGCGCCGGATTTTCGGGAAAATCGAAGCCGGCGATTCATACCCGGAGTATTTTATCTTGAAAGTGAACAACTTCAACGATGTAGCCCGAACAAGATTAGACGAATGGGTATACTTTTTGAAAAACAACAAGGTGAAAGAAAACTTCACCGCCAAGGGCCTGCTCAAGGCCTGCGACATACTGTCCTACAGCCGCCTCTCGAAAGAAGAACAAGACGATTACAGTTACCTGGAAGGCATAAAAAGTCATGAACGTAGCCAATTAAACACCGCCAAAGACGATGGAAAAGACGAAGGCGTGCTGGAAACGGAAAAAAAGTATTCGAAAATAATAGAGGCAAAAGACAAAACGCTGGAGGAACAAAAGAAAACGATGGAAGACCAAAAGAAAGCGATGGAGGAGCAAAAGAAAGCGCTGGAAGAGAAAGACAAAGAATTGGAAGAACTAAGACGGCGTTTATACCGGAAATAATACAAAAGGACGAAGGAACCCCCTCCCGCCTCCGGCGAACTTCCGGGGGATTCCTTCTCTATGCCCGTTTATTGCACCCCCTTGTGCACCGTAAGCTGCGGGAAGGGGAAGTGGATACCCCGCGCCTGGTAGGTTTCGTACACGATGCGGTTGATATCGAAATATACGTTCCAGTAATCGGCAGAATGTACCCATACACGAACCACGATGTTCACGCTGCTGTCGGCCAAGGCATGCAGAGCCACGAACGGCGCCGGGTCGGGAAGGATACGAGGGTCGGCGGCCAGGATAGATTCCGTTAGGGTCTTCACTTTTGTGAAGTCGGCGCCGTAATCTACGCAAAAGATCCATTCCAGGCGGCGGAGTTTTACGTTATAATTCGTCACCACGCCGCTACTCAGCGAGCCGTTGGGGATGTAAGTCCGTTTATTATCCGGCGTCTGCAGGATGGTGTGAAAGATTTGTATTTCCTTCACCGTACCTTCCGTGCCTTGTGCGTAGATGTAATCGTTCACCCGGAAGGGTTTGAAAAGGAGGATGATTAGCCCACCCGCAAAGTTGGCAAGATTTCCGCTCAGAGCCATGCCGATAGCTACGCCGGCCGAGGCCAGCAAAGCGGCAAAAGAGGTAGTCTCGATACCCAAAGCGCCGATTACGGAGATGATGAGAAGCACAATCAGCGCCACATTGACGGCGCTTGCCGTGAAGGATTTGACGGAAGGCTCGACGTCACGTTTGTTCAGCAGTCGCCTCACCAATTTATTGACTAAGTTGATGAGCAATTTCCCTACAAGGAAAATCACAACCGCCTTAAGCAGCATAAATCCCCAGGAGGTACCTTGTCGGAAGAGGTCTTCCATCTGAAGGCCCAAGACGGGGATAGAATCTATTTTCAATGTGTCCATACGTTTATATGTTTTTAATTTCACTTTACATTCCGGCGATATTCGGGCGGCATGGCGATGGGGTTGCCGTCGCGCTGCGCATAGTAATGAGGGAGGAGGAGTTCCAGTCCGGCTTCCTGGAAAGCATCGTGGATACGCTGGTTCAGTTCCGAATAAATTTTGGGCAGATGGTCGGCATCCCTCACAAAGGCATTAATCTGGTAGATGAAGTACGAGTCCTTCAGCGCCGTTTCCAGCACAAAGGGTTTGGGTTGAGGCTCTACGCCGGGTGTTTCTTCGGCAGCTTTGAGCAGCAACTGATGCACCTGCCGTCGGGGCACTTCGTATCCGGAGCCTACATCGACGTGGATAATCAAGCCGTAGTCTCGCGCCGAGGCGCTGAAGTTGGTAGTATGAGAGGACATGATAAAGGAATTGGGAATGGTAACGATTTCGTTCTTTGGCGTTTTCAGCCGGGTAACGAAAGGGGTTTTCTCAATCACATGTCCTTCGGTATCGTTCAGTTTGATACGGTCGCCCACTTTAAAGGGACGCATATAGGTGATAACAAAACCGGCAATGATATTTCCTATCACCGTAGTGGAACCGAGCGAAACAATCAGCCCCACAAAAACGGATATGCCTTTGAAGATATCGGACTGCGAACCGGGCAGATACTGGTATATCATCGCAATCATGAAGGCGTAGAGCAGGAAGCGGATGATGTTGAACGTAGGCTGCGCCCAGTCGGGATAGAAGCCGTTAATCTTCAGCTTCCCGCTTTCTATCTCGCGCGAGATGTAGCGCAGTCCTTTGATAGTGTACCGGATGCAGAGGTAGATAATGGCGATGATAAACAAGTTGGGGATATAGCTTACCATGGAGCGAAAAATCATCTTCACCGGCTCGAACACATAGGAAAAGAGGGTGATGGCGATAGATTTGGTCTGGGGAAAGACGGAGAAAAGCATCGGCACGCTGAACAGGAGTTGGATAAGGATAACCAGCCACTTCAGCATCTTGGAAAAGAACAGCAGGACAATGCTCTGCCGACGTGTATTGAGAAACTCGTAATCGCGGATAACAATCGGTTTCAGCCGGGTTTGCCGGAGGCGGATAATCTTGCGCCTCAGCTTTCGAAAGGCATAATTGGTCAGCCTGATTAAGAGAATTTGTATGCCGGCAATCAAGACGAAAAGTCCGGAGCGTTTCACCATTCCTATGATGCCGTAGGTCTTTTTCAACGCGGCTATCTTCGTTGAAATAGGAACAAAATAGTTTTTTGCCAATTCCGACCGGCGGATACCTCTTGTGGCAACATCCCGGTCGGTGATGCTCAGCAGAACTTTTTCTCCGTACATAATGTCGGTCAGGTAAGCTCCCTCCTCGATGTGGAGCGAATCGTCTTCAAAGAAGAGCTTCTTTCCTGCCTGAAGAATAGCAGCCTGTACATTTTCCGCCCGTCGGGCGGCGCTGAGTCCTCCTTGTCCGGAATGAAGATAGAAGAGCGTATCGTTTTCTACCACTACCGGGACAGCAATGGAGGGTTCGGCTCTTAGCGAATCCGATTGTGCATGGAGCGATGGAAAAGAGCAAAGGGAAAGTATGAACGCCATCCCATAGCGCAAAATTTGCTTTTTCATGAGACACTATTTTAATTAATTAAGTAATTCTTCCATTTCTGCCCACGTAAATTGGGACAATGGATTGTTCTTGTTTATAAACGTTTCGTACAAGGCGGTCTTGGACTCCTGCAAACGTAGAATCTTTTCTTCAATCGTTTCGGTCGAGATAAACCGGCAGGCAATTACGTTCTTCTGCTGTCCGATGCGGTGCGCCCGGCTCAGGGCTTGCATTTCGGCGGCAGGATTCCACCAGGGGTCGAGGATAAAAACATAGTCGGCCGCCGTAAGATTAAGTCCCGTCGAGCCGGCCTTAAGCGAAATAAAGAAGCAATGGATATCGTTTGATTCGGTAAATCGTTTGATTTCTTCTTCTCTTCGGAGAGTTTCGCCCGTTAGCATGGCGTACTTCCATCCTTCTTCGTCGAATTTGGCGGCCAGCAGATTCAGATATTTGACGTAGGAAGAGAAAATCAACACTTTATGATTGCTTTCTTTCAAGGTCTCGAAAGAAAGCAGGATTTGTTCAAATTTACCCGAATCTTCTGCGTATCCGGCATCCACTAATTTAGGATGATTGGCCAATTGGCGTAGCGTATTGAGGCTTTGCAAAGTAACAAAGCTATTGTGCGGTATTTCCGGATTTTCCTTCATTTCCATCAGCAGGTTGCGGATACGGTTTTTCTCCGTATCGTAGAGCATTTGCTGGGCTTCCGTCATGGTGCAAAAGATGGTTTCCTGAAGCAGCGGAGGCAATTCGGGCGCTACTTCTTCTTTGGTACGCCGGAGCAGGAAGGGGCGGATTAGCAGTTTAAGCAGCTCTTCTCGGCTTTTGTCTTTTTCCCGAACGATAGGCTGGATAAAATACTTTTTGAAAGTGGTAAAGTTGTCCAATAGCCCCTCCTGAACGAAGTTGAATTGCGCCCACAAGTCTTCCAGCGAGTTTTCGAGCGGCGTCCCCGTGAGCATCAGTTTGTGTGCCGCAGACAGTTGTTCGGCTGCCCGGTAAGCCAGGGAGGCCGGGTTCTTGATGTACTGACTTTCGTCTAAGACAATCAATTGGAACGTATATTCGCGGAGGTATTCAATGTCATTCCGCATCAAGCCATAGGAAGTGATAATTACCTGATAAGGCCGGAACGTTTGTTCGATAGTTTCGGCTTCGCCGCTTTTCAGTCGTTTATCTCCTATATATATAAGCGTCTGCAAATCGGGTGCGAAGCGTGCAAGCTCGTTGCGCCAGTTGTGCAGCAGCGAAGTGGGGGCTACAACCAGGCTGGCCGGCAACGCTTGCACTTGCGTTTTCTTTTCCGTGTATATATGTTGCAGCAGGGTGATGGCTTGCAGCGTCTTGCCCAATCCCATATCATCGGCCAGACATCCGCCGAATCCATGCGCATATAAATGCTCCAGCCAGTAAAAACCTTCTTTTTGATACTCCCGCAAAAGCGCAGCCTGCTGTTCGGGCAAGGGCGGACGCTGGAGCGGGATTTGCAATATATTGGATACGATTTCCAGCTTCTCGTCCGAAATATCTTTGCCTATGGCTTGGTCTAACAAAGAGGCATAGTTTTTTTTCAGTCCGAGGGTTCCGTCTTTTTGTTCGCAATGCAGCAAGAGGTCGTAGTATTTCTCAAACCATTCCGAGGGTAGGATAAAGATGTTTCCATCGGGTAATGTATATTCGTTGTTTCTCTCCAGGATATGTTGCCGGAAATAAAGAAAAGGTATCCGGTATTCTCCTATCACAACGTCTATGTGGAGTTCAAACCAATCTATTTTCACTTCAAAATCCGCATGAACGGAAATGGGCTGAATGAAGAAAGGACGGTCTGATTTGTTTTCGATGGTAAATTCGGTCAGCGCTCCGTCTTTTCGTTGGTTAAGCCATTCGACAAGCTGAAAAGCGTCGTCTTGTTCGGGGTAGAAATGGTTCAGCCCTTTGGGCCGGAGTCCTTCCTGCTGCAGATAATCCGCCAAATGTTTTTCCCATATCGTATCCCTTTTATACCAGTAAATGCCTGTTGCGCCTTCTTTTTCTTCCAGCTCTACTGTTTTTTTCTTCGAGCTTTCCGGATAGATACGTGGGGCATTCTCGTACTGAAAGCTAAGGACAAAGACCAGCTTCTGATGGAAATCTCTTTCCAACGACAGGAAGGCCTTTTTTTCCGGCTTTATTTCCCTCACCGGTATGCCTTGTATCTTCACTTCGTAGGTTTGCATGGTTTTGAATACAAAGTTCCGCAGGTACAATTCTTCCGATTGGGCGGGAACGGCGATATGTCTTTTCTCGAAAAAAGGCGTCAGTTTTTTGGCTTCGATATTTTCCACAAAACGTATCTGTTTTCCCGTCAATACGATGCAGGGCTTTTCCGAAAGGATAACACCCGGCTTCTTCAGCAGGGATATTTCTTGTCCTTCGCACGTGAGCGAGATGAAATAGCGCAAGCCTCTTTCGTCTTTTACAAAGTTGAATAAACATTCGGCCGGCGAAGGAATGATATGCAAACGATTTTCTTTATAAAAAGTTTTAATGGAAATCTCTTCCCGCCGAAAGATAGGGATATGTGTCTTCTGAGCCGCTTCTATCACCTTACGATTGGCCAGTTCTATCCGCGGACGAATAAAGCGGCTGATGGTTTCCTGCTTTACTTCTTTCAGAAAGGCAAGAATGGATTTTTGTTTCGAAAAGGCTTTCATTAAGGCTTGGTTGCTCACTTCTTCAAGGAGTTTTATCAGTGCAATCCGGTCGGGCGAGACGCCCCGTTCCTTTTCCTGTCCAACATCCGGAGCGCCCAGCAATTGCAGGTTTCCATCTTCCGTCCGGAGGGCCGAATAGATATAAAATTTCCATCCAAAATGTTTATGTTCGGAAAGGACAAGGATTAATTCTTCATTTTCCATGCGTATTTATTTCTGGTCTATCATGCAGGCCACGGCGGCATCGCCGGTCACATTCACAGAAGTACGCAGCATGTCGAGCGGACGATCTATGCCGATAATCAACGCCAAACCTTCGGCAGGGATTCCTACGGAGGTGAGCACCATGGCAAGGATAACGTAGGTACCGCCCGGTATGCCCGGCGTTCCGATAGAAGAAAGAATGGTCATAAACAAGACGGTAAGGACTTGGAAGAACGACAAATCAATGCCTAAGACCTGGGCGATGAAAAGAATGGCGATAGCCTGATAGCACGAGGTGCCGTCCATATTCACGGTCATGCCGACGGGCAAAACAAAAGAAGAGACTTCTTTCGATACGCCCAATTCTTCTTCCACCGCCTTCATGGTAACCGGAAGCGTAACGGCGCTGCTGCTGGTAGTAAAAGCAAAGAGCTGCACCGGATACATGGCCCGCAGAAAACGTTTAACGCCGGTCTTACGTCCAAACAATTTGATAACAAGGGGATAAAAAGCAAACATGATAACGAACATGGCAACCGCAACCGTAAGGGCATACAATGCCAAGGCGCTGAACACGCTTACATCGCCCCGGAAGTCGATTACCAATCCGGCCATCAGAGCCGTAACGCCTATGGGGGCCAGTTGGATGATAAAACCTACCATGCGGAGAATAACCTCGTTCAGGCCGTCGAAAAAGTCAATGACAGGACGGGCTTTTTCCTGGGGAATCAGCAAAATGGCTACGGCAAAGAGAATAGCAAAGAAAATAACCTGCAGGATACTCGAATTGTTCGAGGCTGCGCTCACGATATTGTTTGGCACAATATCGTTCAGGAAGTTCAACGGGCCTTGTTCCTGCGTTTGTTCGGCAGCGGCGGCCTTTTCGGAGATGGCGTTCCGGTAGGTTTCCTGCAAATCGGCCACGATTTCCCTGTCCACCAGAGCGCCGGGGCGAACCGCCAGGCCCATCCCGATGCCGAAAGAAACCGAAACAGTGATAAGGCACAAATAAATAAGCAACGTCCGCGTGCCAAGTTTGGAGAATTTACCCACGTCTTTCAGTCCGGTGACTCCTTTCACCAGGGTAGCGAAAATCAAAGGGATAGCAATCAATTGCAACAAGCGGATAAACAATTGCCCCCAAGGTGCAATCCAGTTGCCGATAAAACTCTCAGCGCGTACATACAAGGCGATTATTCCTATTATAATCCCAATAATCATCCCCAGTAGTATCTGCATATACAAGGGGATAGAGAGAAGTTTGTTCCGAACGTTCATAGAATGATAAAGTTTATTTGGCACAAAGATAACGTCATCCAAACGATTTTCCCCCATCTTCCCAAACAAATACAACGGCTGGCGATTGACCAGCCTCGACTTTGGAGTGTTTAGGTTTATTCCGGGAGGGAGATAGGAATCCCGTTATAGAAATCTAATATTTTGGTGCGGAAGACGAAGTCGTATTTGGCTTGCGCCTGTTCGGAGAGGCTCTGGGCGTATTTGGTTTTCGATTCGTTGTACTCAAACACCGTGCTGCGGCCTGTGGCATAGCGTTCTTCGGCATATTTGAAGGCTTCCCGACTGGCTTCTACCGATTGGGTGGAGGCGGTGTATTTTTCCTGTGCCGACGTGGCGTTGAAGTACGCTTGCTGTATTTCTTTATAAAGCGTTTTCTTTGTGTTTTCTATCGCTAATTCCTGAGCAATAACGGCTACACGGGCCGAGCGCACACTGTTGCGCACTTCAAAGCGGCTGAAGATAGGTATATTGAGGCTAAAGCCGATTGTTTTCCGCTCATTTTGCCTCAACTGGTCGTTGAAACGTACATTCGCCACATCGTCGGCTCCGGAATAATAGTAGTATCCGTTGCTGTAACTCAGGTTGAGGTTCAATTGAGGATAATAACCCGCCTTTGCCACCCGGAGCATTTTCCGGCGACTTTCGAGCATCCACTCCTGTTCTTTTATCTGGGGTTTGACCGTTACGGCATTCAAATAAATGATATCCGGCGAGAGTATCCGTTCAACGGCTTTGTCCGTCGGCTCCGGCAAAAGCGGAAGGGCGATATCAAAGTCGGCTCCGCTCCGCTCCAGTTCCAGCAATTGGGCCAGGTTGAGCAAGGCTAAGGTTACATTATTCCGCGCTTCGGTGCGGGTTACTTCGTCTTTGGCTCGTTGCGCTTTGATATCGTAGAGCTGGGAGAGGGGCGCTTTGCCGGCGTTTACCAAAGCCTCCGTCTTGGCCACCTGTTCGGCAGTCAGGGCGATTTGCAGTTCGGCGATATGCAATATTTCTTTGTTGTAAAGCGCCTGCAGATAGTAGGAGGCGACGCCGATGGCCAAATCGTCTTTTGCTTTATGGAGCGATTCGACGGCAGCCTGGAGGTTCAATTTGCGGGCGGCGATGGTATTCGGTATCTTGAAGCCGTCGAAAAGAGGCATACCGACCTGGACATAGGCCGACGAATTGGCCGAGTTCCGGTCTACAATCACCCCGTCTTTGGAGGGCGAACGTCCGAAGTCGAAGTTCTGCCCCAGTCCGGCGTTCAGGTTGGGCAGCCAACTGTTTTTGGCTGTATTCATTTCTATTTCGCGAGTTTCCTGTTCCAGTAGTCGTTGTTTGAGGTCGATATTGTTTTCCGTAGCATAGCGGATACATTCTTCCAGCGTCCACAGGCGAGTTTGCGCTATGGACGGGAGGCTAAGGGCCAGGCAGACGGCCGTTATTATACAGGGTTTTATAGGGATTTTCATGATTTTCCGTTTGTTTTATTACTTAGATTCCTTCTTTGGGTCGATGGCGGCGCCCCGTATCTTGTTGCCTTCGGTAAGGCCTTCTTTTATCTCAATCTTGATACCGTCGGAAAGGCCGGTTGTTACAAAATGCCGTTCAAAGACTTGTTCCGGTTTTTCTTGTTTGACTATTTGCACAAAGGCCGAATCGCCATGAAATTCGACGGTACTTTCCGGTATCGTCAATACATCTTCCACACGTTTCAGCACGATTTCGGCATTGGCGCTATATCCGGCACGGATAAAGGCGTCTTCGGGGATATTCACGGCGGCTTTTATCTCAAACTGTATGGCTCCGTTTTTATCTACTCCCTTGGGCGATACGTATTCCAGCGTAGCGTCGAACACACGACTTTCCATCGCGCCTATGGTTAGTTTGATGGGCATTCCTTCGTGGATACGTCCTATTTCGGTTTCGTCTACATTACCTCGGAATATCATATCGTTCATATCGGCCACGGACGAGATGGTAGTCCCGTCGTTAAAGTTGTTCGATTGTATCACGGAGTTCCCTACTTTTACCGGCACATCGAGTATCATCCCCGTGATGGTACTGCGAATTTGCGTTGTGCTGGCTACTTTCGAGTTGCGGGTAATTCCGTCGCGGATAATTTCCAGCGCATTCTGGGCGTTGGCATATTCTTCTTTCGCTTTCAGATAATTGGCATTGGAAACATTAAATTCTTCTTTCGAGATGACACCCTGTCCGAAAAGCGTTTCATCCCGGCGAAAGGTTTCTTCCACCTGTTTGAGGGTAATATCGGCCACGTTCACGCGCGATTCGGCGCTATTGAGTTGCACCATTTCGGGTATCACTTTGATGCGCGCCAGGATTTCGCCTTCCTTCACCATTTGGCCGGCTTCTTTGAGCAGTTCGGAGATGATTCCCGAAATCTGCGGTTTTATCAGTACTTCATAGCGAGGTTCTACGCTACCGGTTGCTACTGTTTTTGTTTCGACCGTATCGCGTGTTGGCGTTACAATTTCGTAGACTACAACTACCGGTTGGGCTTTTTTCCACAAAAAATAAAAGGTGCCGAGAACGGCTACTCCCACAAATATCAGTAAGATGATACGGAGTATCTTTTTAAAAATACGATTTTTCATACTTCGATTCGTTCTTAAGTTGTTTAATTATTATTCTTCACGTATGGCGTCGATCGCCTTGATTTTCATAGCTCGCCAGGCAGGTATCAAGCCGGCCAGCAGTCCGCAGAACAGCAGTACGCCAGTAGCGGCCAAAGCAGTCTGGATGCTTACCGAGGGATTGGTAAAAAAGGTTTCACCATCGGACGAGGGAGGTTGTGCCGTCAGTATCCGGGTTACCATATCTAAGATAAACACCCCCAAACTCAAACCCAATAGTCCGGCCAGCGCCGTGAGCAAAAGGCTTTCGCTCATCACCTGCGATATGATATTGAAGGGTTTGGCTCCCAAGGCGCGGCGCACGCCTATCTCTTTTGTCCGCTCTTTGATGGTTACCATCATGATGTTGCTCACTCCGATAATGCCGGCCAGCAACGTTCCCATCCCCACCAGCCATACCAATATATCTATACCGGCAAAAAGGTTGTTGAAGGTGGCGAACTGTGCGGCCAGATTGATAACGGCCACCGCTTGCGGGTCATCAGGCGCTATTTGGTTTTGCGACTTCAATACAGCCGTTACATCATCCACTACCCTCTGTATGGGCGTACCCTGTTCGATGCTTATGACCAATAAATGGATAACGTCGCCCTGATTCATCGTCTGCTGCAAAGTAGAAAAGGGGACAGATACCGACTCCGAAGTTCTTCCGTTAATATTGATACCTGTGGCTTTGGAGTTGGTCACACCTACCACCTGGTAGTATAAGCCGTTTACCCGAATGTATTTGCCGCAAGGGTTTTCGTTTTTGAAAAGCGTTTCATTCACCCGGGTTCCTATCACGCATACTTTTCGTTTTTCCTGTGCGTCTATCTCATTGATAAGCCTCCCATAGTAGAGGTTTTGTGCATCCACGCGGAAGTAATCCGGCAAGACGCCTTTTACATTGAACGTTCCCGTTAATTGACCGTAACCAACGTTTTTCTCTCTTCTTCCGCCAACCAAAAGCGGCGAAACAACATCTACTCCCTTCACCTCTTCTTTCACAGCGATTACATCCCGGTTTCGCATATTCCAGTAACGCCCTTTATTGAATCCTTTGTAGGGTTCGCTGGTACGGTCTGTAATGATAAAAATGGTATTGGTGGCGAATCCGTCCAGGCCCCCCAGTATACCGGTTTTCAACCCTACGCCCGAACCCAAAAGAAGCACCAGCATCAGGATGCCCCAGAACACGCCGAAGCAGGTAAGCAAACTGCGCGTCTTATTGCGGGTGATAGTCACCCATATTTCTACCAATCTGTCGATATCAAACATAGTTCTTTGTTTTATTCCATTCGTATGGCATCAATGGCCGAAATCTTTACGGCTTTGCGTGCCGGGAAGTAGCCGGCCAGTACGCCGGCAATGATTAGCACGCCGGTGGCGGCAAGCGAGATACCCAGGTCTACGGTAGGATGGCGGAATACGGTGGTACTCCCTTCCCGTCCTCCACTGCTGGAGGCAGCATTGGCGCCGGTCATATCCATGAAGTAGTCTATGGCTTCGGTCAGTCCGATTCCGCTCACCATCCCGATATAGCCGAATACGGCCGTAACTAAGACAGCTTCTACGATAATCAGTCGCAGGATGGAAGACGGCTTAGCGCCTATCGCCTTGCGGATGCCGAACTCTTTGGTACGTTCGCGCACGGTGATGAGCATAATATTGCTTACTCCCACAATTCCCGCCGTGAGTGTGCCTATTCCCACAATCCAGATAAAGAAAGCGATACCGTTGGTCATACCCTGCCACATTCTGTATTCTTCTCCCGCGCTGTAAAAGCCAATGGCGTTTTTATCTTCCGGACTAAACTGATGCCGGCGTGCAAAGCGTTCCTTCAGTCTATTTTCGAAGGCTTCCGCTTGCGCCTTGGTATTGACGCCTTCTACGGTAAAGAGAATCTCGTCTACCCGGTATCCGCCGCCAAAAAGTGTCTGTCCGGTGGTAAACGGGATATAGGCCGGCGAATCGGTGGTTTTATTTTCATCTTCATAAACGCCGATTACCTGAAACATGCCGTTTCCTATCCGCACATACTTATCCAGCGGATCAATAGAATCGCGAAAAAGGACAGTAGCCATACGCGGACTTAAGACAATCACCTTTCTTCGTTCGGCCAGGTCTAAAGCATTGATAAAACGTCCATTTCCCGAATGTACCGGCACAAAAGAAATGGAGGCAAAATCGGGATACACACTCCGTAGCCGACCGGTCAGGTATTCTTTATCAAAAGAAATCGTATCGCTCCGGTCGTTCACGGGCGAGATAAAACCCACTTCGGGATGGAATCTTTTGACGTCTTCCACGTCTTCGATGGTGAATTCCAGTCTACGGTTGGTAGGCATTCCTTTATAAGGCAGCGTGGTATAGCGAGTCCAGCAGTCGCACATATTGGTCGAGATATTGCGGAAGTTATACCCGATGCCGTTGCTCAATCCGTTGCCGGCTCCGAGCAAGACAATCAGCATGAAGATGCCCCATGTTACGGAGAAGCCGGTAAGGAAGGTACGGAGTTTGTTCTTCTTCATCGTACTCCATATCTCCTGGAGATTATTAAATTCAAACATAGTGCGGAACTTTTTCGATAGATTCGATCACGCCGTCTTTCAGGCGTATGATACGGTCGGTCACTGCCGCCACGGACGAGTCGTGGGTAACGATAATCCTCGTCATCCCTTCTTTATTTACTGTCCGCAGGAGTTCCATCACCTCTACGGTTGTTACACTGTCTAATGCGCCGGTTGGTTCGTCGGCCAGAACGACGCGGGGCCGGGCTATCAGGGCGCGGGCAATGGCTACCCGTTGTTTTTGTCCGCCGGAGAGTTCGCTGGGCATGTGATCCGCCCAGTCGGCCAGCCCTACCATATTGAGGTATTCCATTGCTACGGCATTCCGTTTCCTTCGCTTCATTCCCTGATAATAGAGCGGGAGGGCCACGTTTTCCAAGGCATTCTTGAAAGAAATCAGGTTGAAAGACTGGAAAATAAAGCCAATCATCCGGTTCCGGCACTCTGCGGCGCGGCTTTCGCTCAGGTTGCGAATCAGTAAGCCATTGAGGCTATAAGCGCCGCTATCATACGTGTCCAATATGCCGAGAATATTCAGCAAGGTGGACTTTCCCGAACCGGAGGCGCCCATAATAGAAACCATTTCTCCTTCTTTTATCTCCAAATCTATACCCTTCAACACATGCAGGGGAGCTCCATTGTAATACGTCTTGTGAATGTCTTTCAATTGAATTATCATAGGGATTTGTTTTGTTCCTTTCTGTTATAGACGCAAAAAACTCAAAAATGTTTCACGCTTTACATAAATTTTTAAGAAGCGTATTGCATTTTCTTTTTTTTATTCTTTTTTTTCCTTTTCTTTTTTCACACGTCCGGCCTTGCGCAACGCTTGGTCGAGTATGAACAGAATCTGCCCATTGATACTGCGAAACTCATCGGCAGCCCATTTCTCTATGGCATCCATCATATCGGGGTCGATACGAAGAATAAAAGTTTTGTTTGCACTATCTCTTTTCGGCATTATTGTTTTTCAATGATGTAGCGTGCCTGTATTTAATACCGGTTGGGCGGCTTCGTCGGCGCAGAGAACTACCAAGAGATTGCTCACCATAGCGGCTTTCTTGTCTTCGTCTAAGGTGACTATACTTTCTTTTTCCAATTTATTAAGCGCCAGTTGTACCATGCTAACAGCTCCTTCCACAATTTTTTCGCGTGCCGAAATGATCGCATCGGCTTGTTGTCGCCGCAACATAACGCCGGCTATTTCGGAAGCATAGGCTAAGTAGTTGATGCGTGCCTCTATCACCTCTATTCCGGCAATAGCTAAGCGACTGTTTATTTCTTCTTCTAATTTCCGGGCTACTTCGCCGTCGCCCGAACGAAGCGTAACCGAATCGTCGCTGCTTTCGTTCGAATCGTAAGCATACATCCCCGCTATCTGGCGCAATGCCGCATCACTCTGGGTTTTGACAAAATTTTCGTAGCTCTGCATCAACTTAGGCAGTTTATTGAGCGAGTCCACAGCCGTCCAGAAATCAGTCTTCTTTCCGGATTCGATGCTTGAAATAGACGAAGAATCAATGTCAAACATGGCTTTGTACGTATCTTTTACTTTCCATACCATCACGGCGCCAATCATCACCGGATTCCCCACTTTGTCGTTTACCTTTACGGGGAGTACATCCAAATTGCGGGCGCGCAGGGTAATTCTCTTCCGTTCGTTGAAAGGGTTTATCCAGAAAAATCCATTATCCGTAATTGTTCCTCTGTATTTTCCGAAGAAAACAACTACACGGGCTTCGTTGGGTTCTATAATCGTAAGCCCTATAATTGTGAAGGGGATAAACAAACCTCCGCCTATACAAGCCGTCAGTATACTCCATGCTTCGAAGAGTGTAAACAGGCGCACGGATAAACAGACAACTAAAAACAAGATCAATAAGGCTGCAAATCCTGAGATCTTGATGCCTCTAAATGTTTTCTCTTTTGTTTCCATAATCATAAAAATAAAATATGTTTTGTGATATTAAAATGATATCGCAAAGCAATCATTATTTCCGGATATTTCCGGTAATGTTTTTGTTAAAAATGCCTAAAGCCCGGAAATAAAATTTGTAGCTACGATTTACAAGCCGTATGTAGTTTATTCAGGGCATGCTCCAGGACAGCGCGGGGACAACCTATATTCATGCGCATATAACCTTCTCCTCCAATGCCGAACATCTCGCCGTCGTTTAATGCCAGTCCGGCCTTATCCCTGAAAAGAGTTACCAATTCTTTTCGGCTAAGCCCCAGTTCTCTGCAATCCAACCACACTAAGAAAGAAGCCTGGGGCCTGTAGACTTTTATAGCAGGGATTGATTTCTGCAGATAATCCGTTACAAATTGCACATTGTCTATTATATACCTACACATCTGTTGTAACCATTCCGCACCATAGGTATAGGCGGCGGAGGTGGCTTCGTAAGAGAAAATGGTTCCTTCGTCCAGTTCTCTTGCCTTGAGGAAAGAAAAGAATGTATGGCGAAGTTGTGGGTCGGGTACAACGGCATACGAGGTTACGATGCCTGCGATATTGAAGGTTTTGCTCGGCGCCATAAAAGTAATACTGCACGAGGCGGCTGCTTCGGACACCGTAGGAAAGGGATGGTGCGTATAGAGAGGGTATACCATCTCGGCATGGATTTCGTCCGATACAAGTAAGATATGATGCCGGGCGCAGATCTCCGCCAGCCGGGCGAGCGTTTCTTTTCCCCATACGATGCCTCCCGGATTGTGGGGGCTGCAAAGTATTAATACCTTGCATTGTTCGTCGATAATGGATTCCAGGCGCTCAAAGTCCATTTGATACAGCCCGTCCACTTGTTTCAGAGGGTTATGAACTACCTGCCGGCCCTGCATTTCGGGCACTAAGCGAAAGGGGTGATACACCGGCGGCTGGATAATAACTTTATCGCCCGGACGGGTGAAGCAATCCAATACAAAGGCTATCCCTTTAACGATACCCGGTATATATGTGAGCCATTCCTGTTCTACTACCCACTGATGTTTGTAATACAGCCACGCTATGATACTTTTATAATAGGCGTCCGGTGCGAAAGTGTACCCGAATATCTCGTGTTCGCAACGTTTCTTTATCGCATTGACGATAAAATCGGGCGTGCGGAAGTCCATATCGGCCACCCAGAGAGGAATAAGATTGGCGTTTCCAAAGCGTTCGTTCAACAAATCGACTTTCAGACAATTTGTGTTGTGGCGGTCGATAATTTCATCAAAATTGTACGAGTTCATTCTCATTTATTCATGTTTTATGGTTTCAAATGTAGCAAAAGTACATTCTTCCGGAGAGAAAAACAAATATCCGGCGAGGGGTCGTAAGGGTTGCGGGGATTCCCCCGAAGGTTAGTATTCGTAATTTTCTGCGATGAATTTCCATAATAGAGCCGCCATTAAGGATTGTTTTATTTCGTTATTCCTCAGCAGGCTTTTTACTTCTTCGTACGAAAATAAATGAACGCTGAGATCTTCCGTATCTTCCAGGCGCTGTTCTCCGATTTTT
>JAISZY010000055.1 GCA_031284375.1 Tannerellaceae bacterium
GTAATGCCGGATAAGAGACTGTTTAGAAAGTAACGAATGAACTTTGAGACGACATCATAGAGGAAAGAAAAGTGGAAAGAAAAGTACGGATTGTGTAGATTTCAGACAATAGCGCCTCAAAAAAGAATGAACCTGTTTGGTCACCCAATATACGTTTCCATCAGCTTGATGTTGGGCGAAGGGGTGAGGGTGATTTGTTTCGTGTCGGCAGGGATGAGGACGGTTTTCCCCCGGTGGAGAAGTACCTTGTTCCCTTTGTTGTCGCAGAGGTGAGCCTCTCCGTCCATGCAGATATAAACAACGAAAGAATCCAAGGTGGAGAAATCTCGTGTCATCCCGGAGGTTAAATCCAGCAAGTTTGTGGTGAAATATTTGCAATTCTCCAGAGGAATTACGGCATTTTTCCGGAGTTCGTAATGCGTACGATAGTTGGGGTGGAGTGTATAGTCTATTGCGTCTGTGGCCAGTTCGGTATGCAATTCGCGTCTGTGGCCGTTTACATCTTTGCGATTGTAATCGTATATGCGATAGGTTATATTGCTGGTTTGCTGGATTTCGGCGATGAAACAACCGGAACCGATGGCATGTACACGGCCTGCCGGAAGGAAAAATACATCGCCCTCCTTTACTTCATAGCGCTGTAATACATCCATAATCGTATCGTTTTCCACCCGCTTTACGTATTCGCCGGCATCTATTTGCTTAGAAAATCCGGAATAGAGAGTAGCCCCTTCGGTAGCATGAACCACATACCACATCTCGGTTTTGCCAAAAGAATTATGGCGTTTTTGGGCCAACGCATCGTCCGGATGTACCTGAATAGAGAGATTATCCTTGGCGTCGATAAACTTAATCAGCAGCGGGAACGTATTTCCGAATTGCTCCAGTACTTTCTCTCCTACCAATTGTTTACCATAAGTACGGATTAGTTCGTCTAAGTTTTTTCCCTCCAAGAGGCCGTTATTTACTACGGAATAATTGTTGTCCACATGCGAGAGTTCCCAGCTTTCGCCTACACCATCTTGTGCGGGAGTAATTCCTTTGAAAAGGCATATATCAGCCCCCCCCCAAATAATCTTTTTTAAAATAGGTTGGAATGTAATTGGATATAACATAATTAATCGTTCTCTATTTTTCTTAATACTACTGCGCTACGGGCCGGTATATACAGTTTTAACCATTCTTTTTTTTCCTTAGCATAGAGAGGATCGGGTTGTGTAAAATGGTGAATCGTATCATCGGTTAGTCCAAAACCACCAAAGCGCAAGGCATCCGTATTCAATATCACTTCGTATTCTCCTTGCGGAGTGAGAAACCCGTAATCCGAAAAAGAAAGAATCGGATTGAAATTGAACACAAACAGCAGATTTTTACGCATATAGGCGAGTATCTGATCGCCATCGTTATCCCATATTTTGAAAAGTTGCAAGCGTTGAAAATCTTTTACATTCTTAATTAATGAAATCATCTCGCGATCAAAATTCCCTAAGTAATGATATTTAAGGTTCATATCGTCTACCAAATACCATTGGCGGCGGGCGTATTTGTACGACCAATTATTACCTTCGCGTGGAAAGTCAATCCATTCGGGATGTCCGAACTCGTTACCTATAAAATTTAGGTACCCTCCGTTGATTGTTGATGCCGTTACCAATCGAATCATTTTATGTAAAGCCATGCCCCGGTCTACTATAAAATTGCGGTCGTCTTTCCGCATGTGCCAATACATTTCGGCATCAATCAAGCGAAAGATAATGGTTTTGTCTCCTACTAATGCCTGGTCGTGACTTTCGGCATAGCTGATGGTTTTTTCGTCCGCCCGCCGATTGGTCGTTTCCCACCAGATAGATGAAGGATGCCAGTCTTCGTCTTTTTTTTCTTTAATGGTTTTAATCCAGTAGTCGGGTATATTCATTGCCATGCGATAATCGAATCCGTATCCTCCGTCTTCGGGTTTAACGGCCAATCCGGGCATACCGCTTACTTCCTCGGCAATGGTGATAGCCGAAGGATTTACTTCGTGTATGAGTTTATTGGCTAATGTGAGGTACATGATGGCATCGCCGTCCTGATGTCCGTTATAATAATCGGCGTAATTGGTAAAGTTTTCTCCCAGTCCGTGACTGTAGTACAACATGGAAGTCACCCCATCGAACCGGAAACCATCAAACCGGTATTCGTCCAACCAGAATTTACAATTGGAAAGCAGAAAGTGGAGTACTTCGTTTTTCCCATAATCAAAACACAGAGAGTCCCAGGCTGGATGTTCCCGCCGATTGCCCGTACAAAAGTATTGATCGCATGAGCCATCGAATCTTCCTAATCCTTCCACTTCATTCTTTACAGCATGGCTATGTACAATATCCATAATGACGGAGACACCCGACGAATGAGCTTCGTCAATAAGTTCTTTTAATTCTTCAGGCGTTCCAAAACGCGATGATGCTGAAAAGAAGCTACTTACATGATAACCGAATGAACCGTAATAAGGATGTTCCTGTATAGCCATAATCTGTATGGCATTGTAGCCGTCTTTTACGATACGCGGTAATATCCGGGTACGAAATTCACGATATGTTCCGACTTTTTCCTCATTCGTACTCATTCCGATATGACACTCGTAGATGAGTAGCGGAGAGGTATCCGGCTTGAAATTCTTATTTTGAAAGATGTATGGTTCGGTGGGATTCCAAACTTGTGCGCAGAATATTTTGGTGTGTTCATCTTGTACTACTCTGCGACTCCAGGCGGGTATGCGTTCGCCACAACCTCCTTGCCATTCCATAAGCAATTTGAACAGGTCTTTGTGGTGCAAACAATCTTCTTTCAAGACAATTTCCCAATTACCGTTTTCCATGCGGGTCATTCGGTATCGCTCATCCTTACTCCAATTATTAAATGTACCTATCAGGTAGATTGCTGTCGCATTAGGCGCCCATTCGCGAAAGACCCATCCGTCAGGTATCTTATGCAATCCGAAATAAAGGTATCCGGAGGCAAAAGCGCTTAATGTTTGTTCCCCATCGTTTGTTAATACTTTCTCCTTATTGAGGGCGTATTGATACCGACCGTTTATGGCGGCTTCGTAAGGAGTGAGCCAAGGGTCGTTTGTTATTAAATTGAGTGATTGTACCATGTTTGATATATTTTAGGGTATTGCAAAGATAGAAGATTTCCCTACTTTTCTGTGTGTATCATTCTGTTTTTTGTCTACTTTTGCAGTAAACTATCCGAAAAATGAGCAAAGGTATTAAAAATCTGGTTTTTTATTTATTGATGATTGCCCTCTTCGGTTTGTTGATATACTTAATCGTCAGGCAAGGAGAATTCCGGCAATCCGAGAGGTTGGAATTTATGGGAACGCCTGCCGTACCCAGTAATTTATCCGAAGGTTTCGAGGCTTTTCGGCAATTGTTTCTTCAGGAGACCGGATTGCCTATCGCTATTCTGCTTTTGCAGATTATTGCTATTCTGCTGATATGTCGACTCTTCGGATGGTTGTTCAAAAAGATGGGACAACCTACGGTGATGGGTGAAATATTGGCAGGAATTGTTTTAGGCCCTTCGGTATTGGGATACTTTGCTCCCGAAATATCCGAATTTTTGTTCAGAGAAGAATCCTTGACAAACATTAATATATTAAGTCAGTTCGGTCTCATCCTCTTTATGTTTGCAATAGGCATGGAACTCGATCTTGGAGATGTGCGCAAGAAACTGAAACAAACGATACTTATCAGCCATGCCGGTATCATTGTTCCTTTCTTCTTCGGAATCCTTACCGCTTATTTTGTATACGATCGTTACGCCGCCCAAAGCACTCCATTCCTTTCTTTTGCTTTATTTATAGGAATCTCTATGAGTATTACGGCCTTTCCGGTATTGGCGCGAATCATACAGGAACGGGGATTAACGAAATCCCATTTGGGAACGCTTGCCATTGCCAGTGCGGCAAACGATAATATTACGGCTTGGTGTCTGCTTGCCGTGGTGATTGCCATCGCTCAGGCCGGCTCGATGCTAAGCGCTGTTTTCAGTATATTGTTTTCCGGTATTTATTTGCTTGTGATGTTCTTTTTCATACGCCCCATCCTTCGGGTGGTAGGACATATCTACGATAATAAAGAAGTAATTGATAAGGGAATGGTGGCGCTGATGTTTCTTATCCTGATTACGTCTTCCTATTTTACGCAAATATTAGGACTGCATGCTTTGTTTGGAGCGTTTATCGCCGGAATGATTATGCCGGAGAATATGAAATTTCGTAAGATATTGACCGAAAAAGTGGAGGATGTTTCTCTGGCGCTCTTTTTGCCGCTCTTTTTTGTTTCCACGGGATTGCGAACGGAAATCAATTTGCTGAATACGCCGGAGTTGTGGGGGATGTGTGGCATAATTATTTTAGCCGCTGTTGCAGGCAAATTCGGAGGGGCTTTTTTCTCCTCCCGTTTTGTAGGCGAGAGTTGGGAGAATAGTCTTTATATGGGCGCCTTGATGAATACTCGTGGACTGATGGAGTTGATTGTGCTTACGATTGGCTATGAAATGAACATCCTTCCGCCTCCTATTTTCGTGATCTTGGTGCTGATGACATTGGCTACTGCTTTTATGACGGCTCCTCTGATAACGTTTATCCATTTCTGCTTCCGAGCACATAACAAGTTGCAAAATGAAAAGATGCGTTTGCAGACGACAGGTGTTTTCAGGATGTTGCTTTCCTTCGGAAGAGCAAGTAATGGGCAGATTATGTTGGATGTAGCCCATCAAATGTTCGCCGGGCAGACGAACGAATTGCAGATTACCGCTCTTCATCTCACCGTGGGGGCCGACGTGAACCCTTTGCATACCGATAACTTTGAAGAAGTAAGTTTCGGCCCTATCCTTTACGGCGCCCGAAAATTAGGTATTCCCATCAAGCCGCGTTATGAAATATCCAATGATGCCGGGATGGATATTGTTCGTATTGTGAATGAAGAAAAATTCGATTTCCTTTTGGTCGGATCCGGCATTTCTCTGAGCGACCAGCCGTCGGATGTAGCGGCCAATCGTTTCCGCACCTTTTTTTACAATCGTTATCTTCGCGTCATCAAGGCGCCGGAATCCTGGTTTTACCCCGGCGCTTTGTTAAAAGACAAGACCGAAGTTTTTATTGAGAATGTTTCCTGCGCGGTTGGCATATTTGTCAATCGTAATTTTCTGAAGGCTACAAACGTCATCCTGATTATTGCTTCTGCCGACGACCTTTTCCTTCTAACCTACGCGCAGACCTTATGGAAGTCTACCCAAGGTAACATCAGTTTTGTTAATAAAACAAGCGCTGCCGCGCCGGGGATTGAAGACATACGAATTGCCTTGAATCACTTTACTGCTACAATAAAGCAATCGGTGGTGTTGCCCAACAACGATTTGACGCCGGAACTTTTTGACGGTTATAATTTTATGCTGATTAGCTATCATACCTGGAACGATGTTTCCGAACA
This sequence comes from Tannerellaceae bacterium, assembly GCA_031284375.1. GTDB lineage: Bacteria > Bacteroidota > Bacteroidia > Bacteroidales > Tannerellaceae > DFXE01. The sequence goes on from JAISZY010000055.1 coordinate 5,478, forward strand.
CCGTAAGGAAGCTTTGCAACGGATGCCGTCTACGCTTATTCTCAATAAATAATTTGCTGTAACAGAACTTGTTTTTACCTGAATATTCCCGGTAAAAACAATTGAAAAATGATTCAAAATAATCTGCTTGATGATTAATACGTACAAAATCGGAAGAATACAACCATTGCATTTTCAATATACATATAATTCAGGTATGATGCATACCGTGCGCTTCCCGTTCATTGCCAGCCTTGGGCGATAAGCTTTACTTCGCCTCCGTCGCGGCCTACCAAATAACTGCCCTGCGATGCTTTGGTAATATAGCCTATGGAACGGATGCCCTTCAGGGCGGATATTTTTTCGTGTGCAGTTAGAGGAACCGTAAAGAGGAGTTCGTAGTCTTCGCCTCCATTCAGTGCGGCGGTTATTAAGTTCATGTTGAATTGTTCGGCCATGGAAGCGGTTTGGAAATCGATGGGGATATGTTCTTCGTATATACGGCAACCTACCTGACTTTCGCGGCAGATATGCAGCAGTTCGGACGAAAGACCGTCCGATATATCCATCATAGAAGTAGGAACAATACCGGCGTCGGCCAGCATGTGGATGACGTCGCGCCGGGCTTCGGGCCTTAATTGGCGTTCGAGCAGGTATTCCTTTCCTCCGAAATCGGGCGAAAAATCTTTCTCGCCGGCAAAGACTTTCTTTTCCCTTTCCAACAGTTGCAAGCCCATGTAAGCGGCGCCCAAATCGCCGGATACACAAATCAGATCCGTTTCTTTGGCGCCGTTCCGGTACACGATTTTGTCTTTTTCCGCTTCGCCTATGCAGGTAATGCTGAGGGTTAATCCGGTGAGGGAGGCCGACGTATCGCCTCCTATAATATCTACTCCATAATTGTCGCAGGCGATACGGAGGCCGTTGTACATTTCGTCTAAGTCTTCTACGCAGAAACGTTTGGAGATGCCGATGGATACGGTCATTTGTTTGGGTTTTCCGTTCATGGCATAGATGTCGGAAAAATTTACGATGGCGGCCTTGTATCCAATGTGTTTTAACGGGGTATACGTCAGGTCGAAGTGGATACCTTCCAGCAGAAGGTCGGTCGTTACCAATATCTGTTTGCCGGCATAGTTTAGCACAGCGGCGTCGTCGCCCACTCCCTTGAGGGTGCTTTCGTTTTTTAATACGATTGAATCCGTAAGGTGGCGAATCAGTCCGAATTCGCCCAAGGAGGATATTTCTGTTCTTTGCGTCATTTTTCAGTGGAAAATATTGTTCTGTTGAAAGGTGATGATATGCTTTCTGATACAGTCGTCGAACGAAAGCGTTGTTTTCGTACAAAAGTCAATGCGGATAGGGAGGTAATAGGTGAGTTGCTTCCATTCGTCGGGGAAAAAGGGATTGTGCAGTATGCGGGCTGCATCTTTTTCGGTAACGAGGATGAATTTATCCGGAGAATTAAGCCGGTTGAACGTTTCCTTTATCTTCCGTATGTCTTGTTTATCGAAAACATGATGATCCGGGAAAAGCATCGGGTGCACTTTCCGGAATCGTCTTTCCGCTTCCTGGATGAAAAGGGCAGGCGAGGCGATTCCGGACAGTAGCAGCGCTTCGTTTTCTGCATTCAGATAATTACCCGCCGTTGCGGATTCGGTACGGAGGGGGAATACCGGTTCTGTTTCTCCATACGTGATGCGGGTGAAATAAAGATGCTGGTATGGGAATAACTTCATTTCGCCTACAATGACGCGGAAGTCGATGGGATGTAAATCTTCTTCGCATTTTGTGACGATAATCATATTTGCGCGATGCATATTGCTTTTCGGTTCGCGCAAGAATCCGAACGGAAACAGTTGGTCTTTATAGTAGAGCCGGTTGTAATCCGTTAGCAGAATCGAAAACGAGGGGATTACATACCGGTGCTGAAAGGCGTCGTCCAGCAGGATGATTTCCGGTTTCTGATGCTCCGGCAGTTCCAGCAGATTTTGTATGCCCCTCCGGCGATTGCCGTCTACGGCGATAAGGACATCCGGAAATTTTCGTTTCATCTGAAACGGCTCGTCTCCTATGGTCAGGGCCGTGTCGGTATCTCCGGCCAGCAGGAAGCCGTTGGTGCGTCGTTTGTACCCGCGGCTCAGTACCGCTACGCGGTATTTTTCTTTCAGAAGCCGGATGAGGTATTCGGTATGCGGCGTCTTGCCGGTTCCGCCTAAGGATAGATTGCCGATACTGATTACCGGAACCTGATATTCTTCCGAGGGGAGTATCCCCCAATTGAATAACAGGTTCCGTATTCCTACAATCAACCGGTAGATAAGGGCCGGCAGGATGAGCGAATATCGCAGTTTGAATGGTTTTTCCGTAGACATATCTTACAACGGTTGAATATCATAAAGCAAACGAGCCTGAACGCCTGTACGATGTTTCACCTCGTTCAGCATCTTCAGGTATTTGTATTCGTCGCCTATCACGCTTTTCACGAAAGAAAGCTTTATGTCTTCCAATTGTTTTTCCAAAAAACTTTGGAAGAAATCTTTTGTGTCCGATACGTGCGTAATCCGGTAGTCGGTCAATTCGGCTAATTGGGCGGCGGCTGTTACGGCTTCATCGATTCCTCCCAGGGCGTCTACCAAGTCTATTTCGAGCGCTTGCTGACCGGTCCATACGCGGCCCTGGCCTATTTGGTCTATCTCTTCTTTGGTTTTTCCGCGACCGTCGGCGCAACGGCTCAGGAAGATATTGTACATATATTCTATATGGGCTTGCATGATGGCTTTTTCGTCGGCCCTTAGCGGGCGAGTGGGATTGAGGATGTCGCCATAGGTATTGGTTTGCACGATGTCGGTGGTTATATCCAATTTCTTGTACAAGTCGGTCGTATTGGGAATAATGCCGAATATGCCGATAGAACCGGTCAGGGTGTTCGGCTCGGCAATGATTTTGCTGGCGGCGCACGCGATGTAATATCCTCCCGAAGCAGCCACATTACCCATGGATACGACAATGGGTTTCACTTTCTTGAGTTCCGTTACGGCCTTCCATATCTGTTCGGAAACGTAGGCGCTTCCTCCCGGCGAGTTTACGCGAAAGACCACTGCTTTTACGTTTTCGTCTTTACGCAGTTTGTCCAATTGGCCTGCCATATCTTCTGTAATGAGTTTGCTTCCGTAGAAAGACGATACGCCTTCGGTCATGATTTCTCCTTCGGCATACAAGATGGCTATATCGTTTTTGCCGGTAGACGGGGCTGTTTCCTTGATGGTTTTTATCCGGTTCAATCCGGCGGTTTTCAGTTTATCGTCTGTTTGTCCGGCCAGTTCTTTGGCGTATTCTTCCGCTTCGGTTTTGTATTTAAGTTCGTCTACCAAGCCAAATTCTACCGTTTTCTCTGCGGCAGAGATGGCATAGCCCTGATTGGCGAAGTTGTTTATATCCTGAGGCGTAAGGTTGCGGCTTTGCGCGATGTCGTTCACGATATTGGTCCATATACTTTGCTGATAGGAGGTGATTTGTGCGCGATTATCGTCGCTCAGTTTGTCGAGCAGATAAGGTTCTACGGCGCCTTTGTAGGTTCCTACTTTAAATACTTCTATTTCGACGCCCAGCTTATGGAGGATTCCTTTATAGAAGGTTGTTTCGCTCACTAATCCGTGTATATCCACAAGTCCCAGGGGATTGAGGAAAACTTTATCGGCCACCGAACAGAGGTAGTAGGCTCCTTGGGTATAATTATCTCCGTAGGCAACGATAAACTTACCGCCGGTTTTGAAGTCGAGCAATGCCCGGCGAACAATATCCAGACTTGCCGTACCGGCCGTCAGGGAGCCGGCTTCGAGGTAGATGCCTTTGATATGAGGGTTTTCCTTTGCCACACGGATTGCCTTCCGTATGTCTTTAATGGAGAGGGGTGTAACCATTTCGCCGAAAGACAGGAACTCGAAAGGGTTCTCTTCGGCGGTTTCTTGCAAGAAGCCGTTCAGCGACAGCTTGAATACCGTATTTGTTTTAGGCACATAGTCCGGTTTATTTCCCAGCGTAGCCGCCATACCGATCAGGATAAAGCTCCCGATTAAGATTACTGCACCCATTGCCACAAGTCCTCCTAAGGCTGAGGCGAATGTCATTTTAAAAAACTGTTTCATATCAATAGGATTTAAAAGATTTATGTAGCGCAAATATACGAGATATATGGAATATGGATATCCATCTGTTGCAAGTTGTGGAGCCTTCGGCAAAATTTTTGCCGGAAAAAAAACAGTTGAAAAGCCTCCGGCAGAAATTCTGCCGGAAAAAAAAACAGTTGAAAAACCTTCGGCAGAAATTATGCCGGAGGGAAAACAGTTGAAAAACCTCCGGCAGAAATTATGCCGGAGGGAAAACAGTTGAAAAACCTTCGGCAGAAATTATGCCGGAGGGAAAAACAGTTGAAAAACCTCCGGCAGAAATTATGCCGGAGGAAAAACAGTTGAAAAACCTTCGGCAGAAATTATGCCGGAGGCAAAACAGTTGGAAAAAAATGCCCGGCAGGTGTATTTGTTTATTTTTTTGAAGGGTATATTGCTGAAAACAGCTACGCTTTTTTTATATTTGCGCCACAATCAAACGAAAGTTTTTTGCAACACAGGATAATGTTAAACCATAATAATATAATATGATGAAAATAAAGTGCTTCCTGGGGTGTCTTTTGCTCTTTTGCAGCATTGCGCCCAAGCTCCATGCACAGGACACAACTTTCTGGTTTGCGGCCCCGCACATGTCTACGATGTCGTATACTCCTCCGCTCAACTACCCGGCTTTTCTGGCCATCTCCAACGGGACATTCCAGACGGCCCACGTCACAATTACGTTGTACAACGGAGGTACGACCAAGACATACACCGCCGATGTCGGCCCCGGCGCCCTGTGGAAGTACGAGTTTTCTAACGCAACAACAATCAAAGAAATAGAAAACCCCCGCGGTTCGGCCGGCAGTGTGGTCAAATATGGAACACATATCCACTCGGACGTCAGAGTGACGGCTTATTATATGATGAACAGCGCCGCATCGAGAGATATATTTACCCTGAAAGGACGTCAGGCGCTGGGCGTTTCCTTTTACGTTCCCATGCAGCACGACAATGCCGCCAAGTCTAACGGTACTTTCGAAGGACGCGACCAGATTGATATCGTAGCCACGGAGGATGAAACCGATGTCACCATCGTACCCAATGCGATTGTGGTGAACACCTCCGGCATCGGCCCCAATCCCATTACCGCCGGTACAACCATCAGCCGCAGGCTTAACAAAGGGGAGACGCTGAAAATCATGGAAAATGGTTACGACCTAAACCCCTCGCTGGCCGGAACAAAGATTACTTCCACCAAACCCATTGCCGTAACCGTAACGGAAGACTTGGTAAACGGCGATACGTCCGGCGACCAGATTGTGCCCATCGTCAGCTTGGGACACGCTACATCGTACCCAGAGGCTACCGGGCGGAATCAAGCGCCCCCACGCCGCCCGACCGTATCTATGTAGTAGGTACGGCTCCCACCCCCACCACGGTATACGTCTACGCTACCGTAGGAACCACAACGCCCACCACAACGCTTACATTAAACGCCGGCGAGACGAAAAGGTTTGACATTCCAGGCTCAAGCAGCGCCATTTACGTGGAAGCCACCCAGCCGGTTTATGTGTATCACCGGAGCGGATTGGGCGAAGAAGGCGTAGCCCTTTTGCCCAGCGTTTATTCCATCGGGCAGACGCAGTTGTCGTTCTACCAGGTAGGGAATGGCGCGAATGGTACAACATTGCTTCAAAGAGGATTCCTTATTTTCCGAACCGACACACAAGGCAGTTTTACCATTTCGTACAACGGGGGCGCCCCTGCGCCTCTCGCCCTTATCCCTCTCAACATTCCCAATGTGGCGGATTGGAAGATTGCCCGGTTCAATTACAACAACGCCCCGACCGCCGGCCAGGTCATCAAGGTACAAAGTACGCAAAGCGCATTTGCCTTAGGATATATCGTAGGAGATGCTCCCAACAACGATTCCTACGGTTACTTCTCCGCCTTCGGCGATTTTGAATTTGCCGGAGGCGATACCACCTATATGTGTGCATCCTCCGTTGTTCTTCAGGGCGGGTATGCCAAGAGTTATACGTGGACGTATCCCAACAGCAGCGTCGTAACCGGCCCATCATTCATCACGGCCACGGAAGAGGGACTCTATACGCTGGAGATGGATCAAGACCCGAACACCGTTATCGCCACCACCTACGTGAAAAGGGTAAACGCCGGAACCGTCAGCCCAGCCTATCAGATGCATTGCTCCAACACGACTCCCATTCCGCTCACCGTTTCCGGAACTTCGGCTCCTCAAGGAACCCAATACCAATGGCAATACAGTTACGACAATGCAACGTGGACAAACATCAACAACGCCACCTCGGTCAATTATACGCCACCCGCCCCTACCCAAGACATCTGGTATCGACGGGGTATGACTTCCAACTTGTGCGGAATAGCCTATACCGAAAGCGTAAAAGTATGTATCTGTATGGTGCCGGTCAATCCCCACCTCCGCACACAGGTTTTTTAGTGGTCACTAACCACAGATAATAACTCGTTTCCGAAGGCGAGTTGTGCGTATATATCTTGGAGTAGGGTAGGGGTAATTTTTTGGAAATCTTCTTCTCGTGTGGTGACGAATACCCCACCCATGTCGGCCGCTCCGGGCGAAACGAGTATCTGCTCCGAACCCGTTGCGTAAAACTGCCGCGGGCGATGCGCCTTTCGCGGGATAATAATCACCACCCAACCTTTTGTTTCGCTGTATCGGCAGAAGATATTCATCCGCGGCTCGGTATCACCTTCCACATGCGCTCTTAGCGTCTTATAGAGGTGGAAGAAGAGCGAACAGGCGCCTTGTTCCGTTTCGGATTCGAGGATGAAACCGTTCCGGAGATATCCGCCCAGCAAGTAGATGGCGCCTTCTTCCTTTTCGAGCCAGATTGCTGTTTTATGGAGTTCGGCCTCTTCGTCGATAGGCATATACAAGCCGGTTACGGCCTGAAAGTGCAGATGATCCGGGGCAGAGGCGCCGCTTTGAGGGCCGTTGTAAAAGATGCTAAGGCCGGAAAGATGCCTTGCCGTTTTGAGCAAATCCGCGAAGCAGGGGTAGATATGTTGCGGCGTATGCGTTCGGGAGGCAATCGTAAAATGTTCCGGAAAGATAGGGTAGGGGTTACAGAGCAGCAGATAGTTCTGTCCCATCGGCAAACCTTCCTGCTGAGGCGGCAGATGGGCGGGGCAGAGAAAGCAGGGACGTTCCCGGAGGAATTGCGCGTCGGTCTTGGCGCAGGAAGATACAGACCGGGCGGGGTTGTACTGTACCTTAACCGTTAATCCGTCGATGCGGATAAGTTTCACTTTCACTTTACTCAGCGCCTCGCAACCGGCTTGGAGCGCCGGCCAGACCTTTCGTTGGCGGGCGAGCAGTTGAAGCGCTTCGGCGGTATTAGTCCATGTTTCCGTTTGATTCTGCATCATATCATGTTTAAACGACGTCTTAATTCTTCTATTTCTCTATCCTTTTCATCGAGCGCTCTATCCTTTTCATCGAGCGCATTGTTTTTTTCCTTGAGCGCCTTATCCTTTTCTTCAATCACTTTATCCTTTTCCTCAATCACTTTCGAATATTTTTCTTCCGTTTCCAGAACGCCTTCGTCTTTTCCATCATCTTTGGCGGTGTTTATTTGGCTACGTTCATGACTTTTTATGTCTTCTATATAATCGTAATC
>JAISZY010000013.1 GCA_031284375.1 Tannerellaceae bacterium
TGTTTTTACCGCCTTATTCCCCTAATTTGAATGTCATTGAACGACTGTGGAAGTTCACTAAAAAGAAAATTCTTAATGCGGTATACTATGAAACTCCTGCAAAATTTCATGAGGCGGTGGCAGACTTTTTCAATACGGTCAGTACTAAATATGGTTCGGAGTTAAATATGTTATTAGCGTGAAACTTCCAATTTTTTGACGATTTCAATGCACAAAACATGACCGCGTGAAGTATAAATTGTGGTTGAGAGAATCTTTATCCGACAACAGATTGGATAACTCGGAAATTTGACCTATTTTTGTTTCCATAACAAGCGATAGATTTTGTTGTTTATTAATAGTTTATATCACCACTACTATACAACTTTTTTCTGTTCGCTTGTTTTTTTACGTTATTTATTGGAAGTGGGAAACTTTAGTTTATATTATGCAAAAAGAATTTTTAATCGCATGTCTTCTTTTTTTGCTTCCTAAGGCGCTGTGGGGGCAAATGGCTACTGATTCGGTTTTTTTAAGTGTAAAGGCAAACCTTCAGACGCAATTGGAAGTATTTCCGCAGGAGAAAATTCATCTGCATACCGATCGGAACTTTTATGTGCCGGGCGAACGGCTCCGGTTTAAGGCATATGTTACGGATGCCCTTACCCATACATATCCAACATTCAGCCGGTATGTATATGCCGAACTGATTGATGCACGCGATTCGCTTGTCAGCCGGGTGATGATACGGCCTACGGAAGAGAATCTGTTTCATGGCGATCTCTTTCTTTCGGAAATCATTCCGGAAGGTAATTACACACTACGCGCCTATACCCGGTATATGGAAAACCTGGGTGATGATTACTTCTTCAAGAAAAATATACGGATAGGAAATCTCGCTTCCGACACAAAACAGCCGCCCCAAGCTCCGCCGATAAGTAGAAAGGAGAAGGCGGAAGAAGATGATTTTGATGTTTCATTTTTCCCCGAAGGCGGAAACCTGATAGAAGGCGTGTTTTGTAAAGTAGCTTTTAAGGCATTAAATAGAAACGGCTATCCGGAAACCGTTTCCGGAGAAATTATAGACGAGGATGCATCTACGATTATTTCCGTACAGTCTTTCCATGCCGGCACAGGTGTTTTCAGTTTCCTGCCGGAGCCGAAGAAGCGGTACTTCCTGAAATGCCGGAATGGAAACGGCCTGGTAAAACAGTTTGAATTACCTCAGCCTCATCCCCGCGCACGTACATTGACGGTTTCTCAACGAAACAAAACACTTACGGTTGGCGTCCTAAAAGCCGACGATAGTCCCGATATTCCTTGTTATCTCCTGATACATTGCCGGGGAATGGTATTCCATTTTTCTACCCTGAAGGAAAACGATACCTGGATCTCCTTTCCGACCGAGGCTTTACCCGCCGGAATCATTCAGTTGGTTTTATTCGACAAACAGATGAATCCATTGAGCGAACGATTGGTGTTCAATAAAAATTACATTCCTCCACAAGTTGAGTTCCGTACAGACAAGGAACGTTATCAAACCCGCGATCGCGTTATCTCCACCTTATCTCTTTCCGATTCCGCCGGAAATGTGTTGGCCGGCCATTTGTCGGTAGCCGTTACGGACGACAGGGATGTAGCGGTCGATTCTACAACTACCATCCTGTCGAGCCTGTTGCTTTCTTCCGAGTTGAAGGGATATATCGAAAATCCCGCCTGGTATTTACAAGATAATGCCGAATCATCTACCGCTTTAGACTACCTGATGCTGACGCACGGATGGAGAAGATACGCCGTTCCGGAGGTAATCAAAGGGAATCCGGCGTATCCTCAAACGCCGTTTCAAACGAGTCAGGAAATAAGAGGCCTGGTAAAAAATCCGGCGCGATCAAAACCTGAAGCCGGCAGCGAAGTATTAATCATGCCGAAAGACGGAATAACAGACCAGGATTTCGGATTAACCCTTACGGATGAAAACGGCGCATTTCTCTTTACCGATTTTGAGTATCCCGACGGCACGTCTTACTTTATACAGGCATTAAACAAAAAAGGTAGTAAACAGGTTGAACTTGTATTGAACAGAGAATCGTTTCCGAAACCGGTACATGCTCCGCAAAGCCCAACCGTACAAATTACGGAATCGCAGGAGAGAACAGCAAACGGCGATGCAACAAACGCATTTATCGAGAAGGCGGAGCAACGGTCAAAATATGATTCCGATATGCGGGTGGTCCGATTAAGCGAAGTGGTGATAACGGCATCAAAAATCAAAAAAGAAGAACCGAGGCTTCGGTATTGGGCCAACAGTATTTCCGATACCACCTTACGAAGAAAGGATTTTGAAAAATGGCATCCGAAATCGGTGGCCGATATCATTCGAGGAAAAGTTGCAGGAGTAAATGTCTCGCCCGGAGGAGACATATCCATCCGGGGAGCAGGTTATCCACCGTTGGTTTTAATTGACGGGCTTCCCGTTGACTGGCCCGAATCGCTGATGTCTCCCTACGATTCGCCTTTAGAAGCAGTCAGTATTATTGATGTGGAAAGTATGGATGTCTTTAAAGGAGTTGAAACTTCTGCCTTCGGCGTACGCGGAGCCAATGGAGTTATCAGCATCACCACCCGAAAAGGAATAGATGAGATTTCGGAAATAAACGGCATCAGCAAAGGCAAAGATTTAAATTATGCCGTTTATACACCCTTAGGCTATCAAATGCCGGTAGCGTTTTATTCTCCCAAATACGAAACACCGGAGGTCAGGTATCTCACCATCCCCGATTATCGTACAACCATCTTTTGGAAACCCGATTGGGTTATTTCCGAAGAAAACGATAACGCAACGTTTGAATTTTATACGTCCGATTTCCCAACTACTTATTCCGTCGTAATCGAAGGACTAACTACCGATGGCCGGATTGTCCGGCAGGTAGAGAAGATACGTGTGAAGTAGATTGTTCACTCACTTTTCACCACTTCTGCAGGATTACTGTTTGCCGCTCTCAGCACTTGCCCCAACACGGTGAGCAAAACTACTACCACTACTACGGTTATTACCCCAACCGGCAACCACCACGGTATATTCGTGCGGTAAGCATAACCTTGCAACCAACGACTCATGGCAAGGTAAGCCGGCGGAAACGCAATGAGGCCGGCCAGAATCACCAGCAAGATGTATTCGTGGAAAAACATGCGGACTACATCGCCGGCTTCGGCGCCCATGACTTTCCGTATAGCAACTTCCTTGCGTCGTCGCAGGGTGGAAGCTGTGGCTACGGCATAAATACCGAACAGCGAAATCAACAGGCAAACCGTAGCCAAGACGGAAAACATTTTTAAAGCGGCCTGTTCCGACTGATTGAGTTGGTCGTACAACTTACTTACCGGCGTTAGGCGAGCGCCCGTCACCATAGCATCCAGACCGGGAAGGATAGCCGTAATCCGCCGTATCGCCTCCTGCTCCAGGCCGGGGGCAACGTGGATATACAGGATATTGTCCGAAACAATCTCGTCTTGAGAGTTAGACGCTCTGAAAATAGTCGGCTGGATACGGCTGCGAAGCGACAGGGTATGGAAGTCTTTCACCACGCCTACGATTTCGTATTCCTCTATATAATCGGCATCACTCATAAAAACCGACATCCGGATCCTGGTTCCTACCGGTTCGCCAAGCCCCATCACCCGGACGGCTTCCTCGTTGAGAACGATTTTATTCCCTCCCGTTTCGTTCCACCATCCTCCCGTAAGTATATTTAATCCAAAGGTTTGGGCAAACCGGTTGTCGGTGGGGATAACATGGAAAGCGGGGTTTTCGTAAGACGGTTTTCCCGGCCATTCCACCAAAGTGACGATTTGCATCGGGGCCACGTTGTGTTGAGGTTCAAAATCGGTTGTTGTGATGTCTGTGATTTGTGGGATGGCTTCAAGTTCCCGTATCAAGGTTGTCCGCACACTCTTTTTCATATAGGGAGGCAAACCGGACAACTGTATGATACCATTCCGGTCGAATCCCAAATCTTTGTGGTCAACAAAACGCATTTGCCTCATCACAACCCATACCGCAATCAGAAACACTACACTAACGGCGAGTTGCAAGGTAACAGCCATACGCCGCAACATCGGTTGCCCGGTTGTTTTTCTTTCCGATAGAGGGCGCATGGCTAAATGACTCAACCTCCAAAAGAACATGGAACCGATGCACAGTATCAACGCCATCATACCTGTTCCGCAAACGGCCAGCAGAGACATCAACTCCAACAGGTCCATCCCCATATCCGGCAACCCGGAAAATGCCGGGCGGGCGATAACAACCAAGCAACAAGCAGGCAGCAAGGCTAAGAGAATAGCACAAGCCAATTCGAACATCATCTGCCCAATAAGTTGACCACCGGAAGCGCCATGTATCGTGCGAAGACGTAACTCGCGAATGCGCTGACGGAAAAGGTCGAGGTACAAGTTCAAAAAGTTGAATAACGCACTAAACAACAACAATACCCCGAAGGCCACAAACAAGCGTATGAAATTCAGCGTAAACATCAGATTGGTACTCAACCGGTGGCGGACGTCGCTTCCGGGCAGCATACGCAGCTCAATCTGGTCGTTTACGCCCAATTGCGAGGTATAATCACGTAATTGTTCTGCCAATTCATCGACGTCTGTGTCGGGATGCAACTTCACATAGGCATGTGTGTTAAAATGATTCCAAAACATTTTATCCGTCTCGCCGGGCTGCAAATTGTAGAAGATGATTGCATCAAACGGTAAATTGCTGTTGACCGGAGGATCTTTTACCACGGCTGTGACCGTGTAAGGCGGATAATAAAAGTAATATAAACTTTGAACCTGCTGCCCGATGGCTTTTTCCACATCGCCAAACAAACCGATGGCCACCGTTTCCGTAAGAATAATGTTATACATAGCGTCCAACGGATGTTGGATGTCGCCGCTGACAAACGCCTGCGGAAAAACACTGAAAAAAGTATGGTCGGTAAGCAGCGTGCGTAGCCGGATATAAGGCGTTCCCTCGGCGCTGCAAATATTCATCTCCGGATAAAAACCGGCAGCAGCTTCCGTTGCCGGAAACTGTTCACGCAGCTTCGCTACCAAAGGTTCCGGAACCATTTCGTTCACTTTGCCCGATTGTTTTTCCACACCATAGATACGGTAAATATGCTCTGCATCGGGATAAAAACTATCGTAAGACGTTTCATGGCGCATCCAGTAAAACGCCAGAACAAAACAGGCAAGACTAAACGCCAAACTGAAAATGCCGGTAAGCGACTGTGTTTTGTATTTCCACAGATTGCGAAATGTGCTTCTTAAATAATGTACAATCATAATCTATATTTTTCCTTTTATGCTGAGGTTCCCGACAATCCGAACAAACCCAAAGCCGATAGTTAACAATTCCTATGAATGAAGTGGCACGAAAGTAAGGATTAAATCCTACAATTACTTCAGATTTGAACAAATTTCCTACATTTGGAACCAAAACAAATCCTATAATATGAAAACGAAAGTTGCTATATTCACAATCTTACATATCTTCTTTTCATGCTACAGTTGCACCGTTTCCAACGAAACGGAGAAATACCAGCGCAGTCGCAATAATATTATCCACGTGCAGGAGAAAGTAATAGTTTACATGTAGTGGATAGATACTTTATTATTAACGATTTTCAATCTTTTGACAAATACCTCCATCTGTTCGATAGGAAAACCTTCGAGTATATCACCAGCCTTGTGAACAAAGGTCAAGGGCCGAAATTGAAAATGGTAATGAATGAAGCTATATTTCCCGACTATATTCAATTTATCGACGATTCCATGGCTATTGGCTGCATGATACAACCCATAGGAGATAGTAACTTCCAACCGGCGGTAGGAAAACTGAACATACATACCGGCCAAATTACGCTGATGCCATATATACATCCCAAGATTCCGGGATGGAAACGAGTCAGCGTAGTCGCTTCCGTAAAGCGCCAATCTATTACAGTAGGGCAATATTTTGCGGCGATAAGATTTACGCCTCCTATCTGGGCAGTACACGCATTG
>JAISZY010000030.1 GCA_031284375.1 Tannerellaceae bacterium
TTTTTGGGCGTCGATGTCGGTTTTAAGAATAAGATGTGTCATAAATTATTTGTATAAATCATTACAGGTTCAAAGATACGTATAAAACAATTATAACAGAGAAAAAAGTAAAGAAATGAAAACAGTAAACCAACTTGCACATACAGGTCTCGGCCGGAAAGGCCTGACCGTTTTCGCTGTCTTGTGGATGGCGGGACTCCTGGTTGCACATGCCCAGTCGCCCTATATATATAAGGTATACGACTACATGCCGGCGCCGGGACAGTTCGTCAACGAGATGCCCGAATACGAACCGGGCGATACGCAGGCGGACATGAACCGCAAAGCGGAAAACGAAATCGCCGGGGTGAATCACAACGTGGGAGCCATCACCCTGGGTGGATACGGAGGATACGTCGTCTTCGGATTCGACCACGAGGTAGAAAACGTACCGGGCAAATATGACTTCCGAATCTTAGGCAACGCCTTCTACGCCGACGCCAATCCCAACGGCGAAGCCTCGCGCGAGGGCGGCAGTTGCGAACCGGGCATCGTCATGGTCTCGCGAGACGTAAACAACAACGGCGTCCCCGACGACCCCTGGTACGAACTCGCCGGCAGCGAATATTACCGGCCGAAAACCATACACAACTACCGCATCACCTACTATCGCCCGGACGAAAACAAGGCGCGCGTGCCGCATCCCTCGGAACACCACGTTATCGACACCGAGTATGTCCGCTGGACAACCAACGAACACGGTAACGGATATGTATACCGAAACGACTATCACGGTCAGCCTTACTTCCCCCTCTGGGCCGGCGACGAGATTTCCTTCACCGGAACGAAACTGGCCGACAACTATGTAGACGAGAGCGGACGAGGCGTCTACTACGTACTCTACGCCTACCACTGGGGATATGCCGATAACCGCCCCAATGCCGACAACCGTTCGGGCTTCAACATCGAATGGGCTGTTGATGCCGGCGGACAACCCGTACCACTGCCCGGCATTGACTTCGTGAAGGTCTTTACCGCCGTCAACCAGAACTGCGGATGGATTGGCGAAACGTCTACCGAAGTATTCGGAGCCGAAGACCTCCACCTTACCGGGCAGGATGCAACGGTACCCGTCTTCGTGAGCAGCATCAGCCTGAACCGCTCTTCGGCGCAGCTCTACACAGACGAAACGCTGACGCTCGCCGCCGACATCGCCCCGTCCAACGCCTCGAACCAGGCCGTTACGTGGCGAAGTCATGCGCCGGACGTCGCCTCGGTCAGCGCCGGAACCGTCGTTGCCCACCGCGCCGGGACGGCCACCATACAGGCCATCGCCAACGACGGCTATTACATTGCCGAATGTCGCATCACCGTCCGAAGCTCGCAGGCAGGTCCCGACCCGGAGCCGGAGCCTGAACCGGAGCCTGAACCCGGCGTGGCGGTCACAGGCATTACGCTCAGCCGAACGCAGATAGACATGCCGCCCTACGACGTAGCTTCGCTCGAGGCAACCGTATCGCCGGCCCATGCGGAGAACAGAAAGGTACATTGGACGTCGTCCAATCTGCGTGTAGCCGACGTCAGCGTAAACGGTCTGGTGATGTCGTC
Organism: Tannerellaceae bacterium; assembly: GCA_031284375.1. Lineage (GTDB taxonomy): Bacteria > Bacteroidota > Bacteroidia > Bacteroidales > Tannerellaceae > DFXE01. The sequence goes on from JAISZY010000030.1 coordinate 1,588, forward strand.
CGAACCGGGCGAGGCCACCATCACGGCCACCACCGACGAGGGCGGATACCGCGCCGCCTGCCTGGTGCGTGTCGTATCCGGAATGTCGGCCGAAGTGACCGCCCTCGTCCCGCAAGTACATTATGCCGGAGGACGGCTACACTTCCTGAACCTCGAAGGATACGCATGCACGCTCTTCTCGGCCGTTGGGCAAAGAATCGGAACGTTCCGCCTCTCCTTGCCCGACGAATGGCAAAACTGCCGACTCGCTCCGGGAGCGTATCTCCTTACAGCGCAGAAACAGGAGAAACGAATGGTCATTAAAATAGTGATTCGCGACTAACTATCCGCTGATACGTAATATTCGCAAATTTTCTTTTTCTTTGCAGCCGAATACTAAGGGGTGCTTGTTTGGAGTGTTCCTCCAAAGAACACAAACAGGCTGAGATTATACCCATGAACCTGATTCGGACAATACCGACGTAGGGAAGCGTATCTTCTTCATAACACTCCGATCCTATTCAGTTATTAACAAGTTTAATTTTAAACCGATTACGGATGAAAAGTGTAGTTTTATTTTTTGCCTCGCTCTCGGCGATGGCGGCGTATGGCGGCGAACAGACGGTCGATACGCTCAGAATCTCGAAAGATGTATCATTGGATGAAGTGGTCGTTACGGCCACCAAAGCTGTGCAGGGAACGCCCGTTGCGTATACGGATATTCCCAAAGAGGAACTCGAACGTAGAAACGACGGGCAGGGTATACCTGCCCTCATCGCTACCTCGCCCTCTGTTATTATTACTTCCGATGCCGGTACGGGTATCGGATACTCCGGCTTTCGTATCCGCGGAACGGATGCAAATCGTATCCACATCACCGTAAATGGCGTGCCGGTGAACGACTCGGAATCGCACGGGGTGTTCTGGGTTAATATGCCCGACTTTGCCTCGTCGGTAGAGAATATCCAGATTCAGCGCGGAGCGGGTACGTCTACCAACGGCTCGGCGGCCTTTGGGGCTACGGTGGCCTTGCAGACGCAAAAGCCGGAAATGAAACCGGGCGTAGAATATACGGTGTCGGCCGGTTCGTTCGGAACGCTTCGTCATACCCTGAAGGGGGGAACGGGGTTGTTGTACAACCATTGGGTGATAGATGCCCGTTATTCCAACATCCGCAGCGATGGATTTATAGACCGGGCATGGGCCGGGATGTCGTCGTATTATGCCTCGGCTACCTGGTATGGTGAGCATACGCTGCTGAAGTTCCAAACCTTTGGCAGCGCGGAAAAAACCTATCAGGCGTGGAACGGGGTTTCTTCCAAACTGCTGGAGGATGGCAATCGTACCTACAATTCTTGCGGAGAATATGTAGAGAACGGCGTGGTGAAGTTCTATAAAAACCAAACCGATAATTATTGGCAGCAGCATTATCACCTGACAGGCAGTCGCCGTATAAACAACGCCTGGAACATGAATCTGACGCTGCACTATACCCCCGGCGAAGGCTATTACGAAGATTACAAGGCCGACGCCAAATACGCCGCCTACAAACTCTCTCCGTACACAGACCCGGAGGGGAACGAAAAGAGCCGCACCGACCTTGTGCGGCGTAAGTGGTTGGACAACGACTTCTACGGCGGTATATACAGCGCCAATTACCGGAGCGAAAACCTGCAACTCACGCTGGGAGGAGCGGCGAATCGTTACATCGGAAGGCATTTCGGACGGGTGATGTGGGCCAAAGCAGCCAACGCTCTCCCCCAGCCCGATTACGAATATTATTTCAATACCGGAAAGAAGCTCGACTACAGCGCTTACCTGAAACTAAACTATCAACTCTCCGCTGCGCTGAACGGATACTTGGATTTGCAGTACCGGGGGATAAACTATACCATACAAGGGAGCGACGACAAGGCGGGCGACCATGTGGAGGTGGATAAACATTGGGATTTCTTTAATCCCAAGGCGGGCGTCAACTATCGCCGCAAGGAGCATAACGCCTTCGTTTCTTTCTCGGTGGCCAACCGGGAGCCGAACCGCGACAATTTTACCGAAGCGGCGCCGAACGAGCGTCCCATGCACGAAACCCTGTACGATTACGAGGCGGGGTATACTTTCCGGAATCAAAGGTTCCAGGCCGGGCTTAACCTTTATTATATGGATTACAGCAATCAGCTTATCCTTTCCGGCAAAATCAGCGAGATAGGCGAGGCGCTCACTACCAATATCAAGGATAGTTATCGCGCGGGAATCGAGATATCCGCCGGTCTGCGTGTCGCCTCGTGGCTGAAATGGTCGGGCAATCTGACCTTGAGCCGCAACCGGATAAAGAACTTTACCGAATACGTAGATAATTGGGATACGGGCGAACAAGATGCCGTAGAACGGGGAACAACCCATATCGCTTATTCGCCCGGCCTGATTGCCAACAGCGCCTTCGACTTTACCCGGAAAGGTTTCTCGGCAAGCTTTCTCTCGCAAACGGTAGGCCGGCAGTATATCGACAACAGTTCGGATATCGACCGCTCCATAGCTCCTTACCATGTTCACAACCTGCGTATAGGGTACGTCTTCCATCCTTCCTTTATGCAGGAACTGGGGATAGATTTGACAATCAATAATCTCTTTAACGAATCGTACTCGACCAATGCCTGGGTCTATTCATACATAGAAAACGGCAAGCGCAAGAAGGATGACGGTTATTTTGTACAGGCCGGAACGCACTTCATGACCCGGATTACAATGCGTTTCTGAGGACGGCTCTTTATCCATTTACTCCTCCGCACACCACGTGGTGCATACTTTCCCCAAAAAAGAAAGGCCCGCGCACCACGTGGTTCATGCTTTCCCCATTCGATTATTTCCCCTCACGGGGGATAAAAATCGGCGCCTTCACTCCATCGCCCAAACAAAAGGACGCCGTTTCCACCTGCACCTCGTCCCATAGTTCCTCTTGCAAGAAATGATTGAGCAAAACAGCGCCTCCTTCTACCAGCAAAGACATGAGTTTAAGATGATACAAATGCGATAAAACCTGCCGTAACACATCGCTGCCAAAGTCTATCCGGATATACTCCGTCCTACGGGTATTTTCGCGTTCCATGGCCGTGAAGACCAACGTCCTCACGCTATCGTCCAGCAAATGATAATGAGGCGGAATCCGGAGCTGCCGGTCTAACGCCACCCGAACGGGCGAAGCGCCGCTCCAATACCTCATCGTAAGCGAAGGATTGTCCAACAAAGCGGTATGGGTACCCACCATAATAGCATCCACCTCGGCCCGTTTCTTGTGCACCAATTGAAGCGTGGCGGGAGAAGAAAAGCGGACGGGCGGCGCCGAGGCATCGACACGCACCTTGTCTATAAAACCATCGGCGCTCTGCGCCCATTTCAAATACACATACGGACGTTTGCGGGTATGGTTGGTGATAAAAACCTTGTTCAGCGCAAGCGCCTCGTCGGCCAATACGCCCGTCGTTACCTCTACTCCCGCTTCGCGCAAACGGCGAATCCCCCGGCCTGCCACATCCGGATAAGGATCGGGGCAAGCCACCACCACACGCGGGATGCGTGTGCGGATAATCAAATCCGTACAAGGCGGCGTTTGTCCGTGATGACTGCAAGGTTCCAGATTGACGTAAAGCGTAGCCTCCGGCAATAAAGATTCGTCCCTTACCGAAGCCACCGCATTTACCTCCGCATGAGCTTCTCCCCACTTCCGGTGATATCCTTCGCCAATGATTTCTCCCCGATGCACAATCACCGCCCCCACCATCGGATTGGGGCTTACCTTTCCGAGGCCATGCCGCGCCAGGGCGATACAGCGTGCCATGTATTTGTCTTCTATTTCGTTTGGATTCATGATACAAAGGTTTGCATATTATCACAATTCTGCAAATCATTTACTTTCCCTTGCAGGTTTACTTCAATTACCGTACTTTTACGACTCTAAAAACGAAAAAGAATGATATCAAGAGAAGAAGCGTGGGCATTACTCACAAGGTACAACCGGGAAGAATTTCATTTGCGACATGCACAGATTGTGGAAGGCGTTATGCGTTATTTCGCACAGTCGTTGGGATACGAAGCCGAAGCCGATTTCTGGGCGATGGTCGGATTGTTGCACGACCTCGACTTTGAGATGTATCCCGAAGAACACTGTATCCGTCAGCAGCAAATCATGAGAGAAAACAACTTGGACGAACGGCTGATACGCGCCACCGCCAGTCACGGCTACGGTATAACGACAGACATTGAACCTCTCCACGAGATGGAGAAAGTTCTGTATGCCGTAGACGAACTGACGGGACTGATTGGTGCGGTAGCCCTGATGCGACCGTCCAAAAGCGTGATGGATCTGGAGGTCTCGTCGGTACGGAAAAAATACAAATCTTCCAATTTCGCCGCCGGATGTTCGCGAGAAGTAATCGAACGCGGCGCCGCCATGCTGGGTTGGGATTTGAATACGTTGATAGAAAAAACCATCCTGGCCATGCGTTCGCCGGACAAGGCAATACAAGCATAGCAAACAATCATTCTATGAACTTCATTGAACGTTTCCAGGAATTGAAAGCTTTATTCTCTTACGAAAGAGAAGTAAACATAGAGAACACCTCGTTGGCCATACGTCCGTTTCAATTTCATCAGATATTTGTAAACCCGGAAGTACAACACATTCAGCAAACGATTTCGGCGCCCGAATTTTGTTCCGTCTCGGACGACAATGTCGAAGAGAATAAAACCTTTACCTATACCGTATTTGTACGCAAAGGCGTTGTACAAACCGACAAGGCTATCCTGCTGCTGCATGGTCTGAACGAACGTAGTTGGGAAAAATATCTTCCCTGGGCGGAAACCCTGGCGCTTAAAACCGGCCGTGCGGTGATTCTCTTTCCCATCGCTTTCCACATGAACCGAACGCCCGGAAGCTGGTATAATCCGCGCATGATCTTACCCTACGTAAACAGCCGGAAAGAAAAGTGTATGGGTTTGGACAACTCTACCTTTGCCAATCTGGCGCTGAGCAGCCGTTTGTCCGAAAATCCCGTCCGCTTTTATATCTCCGGAAAAGAATCCGTTTTCAATCTCTGGCAATTAATCAAAGAAATAAAAAGCGGACAACATACCTTATTTAAAGAAAATACATCCATCCATATATTTGCCTACTCCATCGGGGCTTTTCTGGCGCAGGTTCTGCTATTGTCCAATCCGGAGAAGCTCACTTCCGAGAGTCGTCTGTTCATGTTCTGCGGAGGTTCGCTGTTCAGCCGGATGGACGGTAATTCGCGCGACATTATGGACAAAGAATGTTTTCGCCGGCTAAAAGATTATTTCTTGGAAGAATTTATCCGGAAAGGCCTCGGAATCCTGAAGCAGAAAGAAGATTTCATAGAAAAGGCCTTTAAGTCCATGCTGTTGTCCGGCAAATACCGCCTGTACAGAGAACATTTCTTTTGGGAAAATAAAGACCGCATTGCGGCTGTCACGTTAAAGAAAGACACCGTTATTCCTACGCTTGGCGTGCAGGAAGCTCTCGGCGAGAAATGTGCCGGCAAAGTATTGGAAGAAATAGATTTTCCTTACGACTATACGCATCAAACCCCGTTTCCCGTTCACAATCGTGTGATGGCGGAAATGGTTCAGCAATGTTTTGCGAGGGTATTCGACCGGGCTGCCGCTTTTCTGGCCTGAGTTTCCGCACAAAGTGAAATGACTAAATTTAGCGTTATGAACTCTACGCTTTAAACAACCGACATGACAGAGACCGTTTCCTATATACACCATTCGCTGAAAGAAATCTATCCTCCCGGAGAAATACGCAGCCTTACCCGTTTGATGCTGGAACACGTATGCGGGTTGCAGCCATACCAACTCTTGGCGGACAAAGACAGAGCCTTGTCCGATGCTCAGAAGTTTGCGATAAACCGGATAGTAGAACGCCTCAGGCAATGGGAACCTGTTCAGTATATTCTGGGCGAAACAACTTTCTGCCGACTTACCTTCCGCGTCTCTCCTCAGGTGTTAATCCCTCGTCCGGAAACGGAGGAATTGGTGGAACGTATCGTAGAAGACTATGCCGGCCAAACTCCCTCGATATTGGATATAGGCACAGGGAGCGGATGTATTGCCGTTTCGCTGGCGCACAGTCTGCCGAACGCCAAAGTAACCGCCCTCGACGTATCTGCGGAAGCCTTATGTATTGCCGGAGAAAACGCGGAACGAAACCAAGTGTCCGTCTCTTTTATCCAAACGGATATCTTGTCCGTCGAGCAGGCCAGCGAAGCGATTGAGGGGATGTTCGATCTCATCGTCAGCAATCCGCCGTATGTGCGGGAGAGCGAGAAAGCCTGCATGGAAAAGAACGTACTCCGGTACGAACCTCCGTTGGCCTTGTACGTGACAGACCGGGAGCCGCTGATATTCTACCGGGCAATTGCCCGTTTGGCAAAAAAGAAACTAAAGGAAGGCGGCGCCTTGTACTTTGAAATCAACGCTCGGTTGGGAAAAGAAACCATCGAGACATTGCAGGAAGAAGGATACGGAAAGGTAACCCTTATGCGTGATATGGCAGGAAAAGACAGAATCATAAAAGCCCGGAGATGAAACCCGAAATCGAATCCGTAATGATGCACCGCATGGCAGCCTATTGCTCTACGGCCGAACGATGTATCCAAGACGTACAAAAAAAGTTGCAAACGGCAGGCATGAGCAAAGAAGCCGCCGAACGAATCATCGCCGGTTTGGTGAAAGAGAAGTTTATCGACGAAAATCGATTTGCCCGTAGCTTTGTGAACGACAAACTGCGCTTCAATAAATGGGGGCGAGTCCGGATAAGCTACGAACTGAACAAGAAAAACATCCCTCCCTCCCTCTGCCGCGAAGCCATAGAAAGCATCGACGAATCCGTGTACCAATCTATTCTGCTCTCTTTATTGAAAGAAAAGAAGAGAACGATACGGGGGAAAAACGAACAGGAGATATTTGTCAAACTACTTCACTTTGCCGCCGGACGAGGGTTTGAAAACCGGGAAACCATTCCTTGCCTGCGTATGCTATACAAAGGAAACGACTATGCGGAAGGTTTGGAGTAGTCTATTCCACCTCATCTACCCCAGGCTGTGCGTCTTGTGTAAAGATATGCTGACGGAAGGCGAAGAACAGATCTGCCTGTCGTGCCTTGAGCGTCTGCCTCGCACGCTGTTCTATCACCGGAAAGACAATCCGGTTTCACAACACTTTTCCGCAATTCTTCCCATCGTTCATGCAACGGCCTTTTTCCATTATCAGAAAGGCAACGAAATGACTCTCCTGTCGTACTCTTTTAAATATGGAAAGAACAAAAGATTGGCCTACCTGCTGGGGCGTCAGGCCGCTTTGGAGCTTGAGCTACAACATACAGCCTACGAGTCTGTCGATATGCTGATACCCGTTCCGCTTCATCCGAAAAGAGAGAAGAAAAGAGGATATAATCAATCGGAATGGATATGTATGGGCTTGTCGTCGGTGTGGAATATCCCGATACAAACGGATATCTTGCTACGTTGTGTACAAACACAAACGCAAACCAATAAAACGGTCTACAAACGTTGGAGTAATACACAGAACGCCTTCGACCTGAAAAACGAAGAGATGCTGCAAGGCCGGCACGTTTTGCTTGTAGACGATGTGATTACCACCGGCTCCACCCTCGTTGCCTGCACAAAGACACTACTCCGCGTCCCGGACGTTCGGGTAAGCCTTTTCGGGCTTTCCATCGCGTAAACAAAAATTGACTATCTTTACGACCGCTTTGATTTAAAAACATAAAACTAATGTATAGAAAGGAATAACAATATGAGCAAAAAAGCGCTTTTAATTATTTGTGACGGCTGGGGAATCGGAGACAAAGAAAAAGATGATGTGATTTATCAGACGCCAACCCCTTACTGGGATTACCTGCTGAAAACTTATCCCAATTCGCAACTGCAGGCATCGGGAGAAAACGTAGGATTGCCCGACGGACAAATGGGAAACTCCGAAGTAGGACACCTCAATATCGGCGCCGGACGGGTGGTATATCAAGACTTGGTGAAGATAAATATCGCCTGCCGGGATAACTCCATCTTAGAAAATCCGGAAATAAAACAGGCATACCGTTATGCGAAAGAAAACGATAAGCAGATACATTTCCTCGGATTAGTGTCCGACGGGGGCGTGCATAGTTCGCTGGAACATCTCTTTAAGCTAACCGATATATCGAAAACCTACGGCATTACAAAGTCGTACGTACATTGCTTTATGGACGGACGAGATACCGACCCCAAAAGCGGAATAGGATTTATACGACAATTGGAAGAACATCTCCAAACAACAGGAGGAAAAATCGCCTCCATCGTAGGACGATATTATGCCATGGACCGGGATAAACGATGGGAACGGGTAAAGGAGGCATACGATTTGCTGACTTCAGGCGCCGGCAAACATGCCGAATGTATGATAACCGCCATGCAGGAATCGTACAACGAAGGCGTAACCGACGAATTTATCAAACCGATTGTACACGCCACGGAAAACGGTAAACCTGTTGCCCTGATCGAAGAAGGTGATGTGGTAATCTTTTTCAACTATCGCAACGACCGGGCCAAGGAACTCACCATCGCCCTGACGCAACAGGACATGCCCGACGCCGGAATGAAAACAATCCCCCATCTGCATTATTTCTGTATGACGCCTTACGATGCCCACTTCAAAGGATTGCATGTCCTCTTTGATAAAGACAACGTGAATAATACGCTGGGGGAATACCTCTCTACGATGGGAAAAACACAACTCCATATTGCCGAAACGGAAAAGTATGCGCATGTAACTTTCTTCTTCAACGGGGGAAGAGAAGAACCCTTCCCCGGCGAAGACCGAATCTTAGTCCCTTCGCCCAAAGTAGCTACCTACGACCTGAAACCGGAAATGAGCGCTTACGAAGTAAAAGACAAATTGGTAGAAGCTATCCGGACGCAAAAGTACGACTTCATTGTCTGCAACTATGCCAATGGAGATATGGTAGGACACACCGGCGTTTATCAAGCCATCGAGCAAGCCGTGGTAGCCGTCGATGCTTGCCTGCGCGATACGGTCGAAGCAGCCAAAGAAAACAACTACGAAGTAATCATCATTGCCGACCACGGCAATGCCGACCATGCCATGAATGAAGACGGAACTCCCAACACGGCTCATTCGCTCAATCCCGTACCCTTTGTGTACGTAACGGACAACGGCGCTGCCCGGACGCAGCACGGTATCCTGGCCGACGTAGCCCCTTCCATACTTAAAATCATGCAGATTCCGCAGCCCGCAGAAATGACGGGAAAAGCGCTCCACTAACCATGTTGCAGATAAGGAACACCTTAGTGAGCCTGGATATATTGGAGCGACATTTCGTTTGCGACCTGGCGGCCTGCAAAGGCGCTTGCTGTATAGACGGCGACGCCGGCGCACCGCTGGAAGCAAACGAACTGAAGGAACTGCACAACGTTCTGCCCCTTGTATGGCAAGACCTCCGGCCGGAGGCGCAAGCCGTTATCCGCAAACAAGGCGTTGCATACATCGACGAGGAAGGAGATACGGTTACGTCTATCGTAGAAGGGAAAAACTGCGTGTTCACGTGCGGCGATTCGACGGGCCTCTGCAAATGCGCGATAGAAAAAGCCTGTCGCGAGGGACGTACCGCGTTCTACAAACCGCTCTCCTGCCACCTCTATCCCGTCCGCGTAAAGCGCTACGAGGCCTACCAAGCCGTAAATTACAATCGCCAACGTATTTGCCGGTGCGCCGAAGTATTGGGAGAGAAAGAAAAGATGCCTTTGTACCGTTTCCTCCGGGAGGCGTTGATACGCAAGTTCGACAAAGAATGGTACGAAGAACTGGAACTTTGCGCCACGGAATGGGCTAAACAATTATAAACACGCGTTTCGTCTTATACGGGTATTACCAATCCTTCGTCGGCAAGGATTGTTGCGGCAAATACACGGTTGGCCTCCTGCTTTAGCATATCTTCCGTTTTATACCGGGATGAGAAATGCCCGATCACGAGTTTCCCCACCTCGGCCAGACGAGCTATCTCCGCCGCCTGAAGCGCCGTAGAATGTCCCGTCTCTATGGCTCTGGCTATATCGGCCTGGGCAAAAGTGGCCTCGTGATACAACAGGTTTACTCCGCGGATGAGAGGAACCACCCCATCGGGATAAAAAGCCGTGTCGGAACAATAAGCATAGCGCCGGGGGGGAGAGGGCGGGCGAGTCAGTTGCGCATGAGGAATCACCTGACCGGAGGGGGTCACGTAGTCGTTGCCCGATTTAATACCCTGTCGCAATTTGACGGGTATCTGCCAGAAGTCTACCATTTCGCGGATAAGGTGGGCTTCTTTTTCTTTTTCCTCAAATAAATATCCGCAAGTGGGTATCCGGTGTTTCAACGGAATGGCATACACCTTCAGCGAACGATCTTCCATCACCAATCCGTGTCTGTAAGCGTCTACCACATGAAATTGCACCCGGAAGGAGAGACCTTTGCAGAAGCGGGTCAATATCGGTTGCAAGTAATCTTCTATCCCTTCGGGGCCGTGGATAAATAAATCGGCCGTTCTTCCCAACATGCCGAAAGTAGAGATAAGCCCCGGCAGACCAAAACAATGGTCGCCATGCAGATGAGAGAGGAAGATATGATTCAGTCTGCCGAATCCTACTCGTTCGTGACGCATCTGCACCTGCGTCCCCTCTCCGCAATCAATCATATACAGTTTGTCTCCCCATCGAATGATTTGAGAAGTGGCCAAGTGACGGGTGGTGGGCGAAGCGGAACCACAACCCAAAATGTGGAGTTCGAAATCTACCATAAGATACTACGTTTACAACCTGCCGGCAAAGATATAACAATTCATACGCCTCGCAAATTTGCGCGCTCTCCGGATGGAAATACCATTTTCACGGTATTTTTGCGGTAGAGGAATGGAGTAACTTTGCGGTGACGCGAAAAACAAACACGTACATAATTTATTCACTAAATAATAGTATTGAACATGAAGAAAAGCATTTTATTTCTTATCGGATTGTATTTGGCAACCTTTCAGGGCGTCGCACAAGACGCATATTACTTTGGCGAACATGGGAAGCTGAATCCTTCGATTCCTACGCCGGAACAGTTTTTCGGTTTTCAGACCGGAACATGGCTGGTTCGTTATGACAAAGTGGTGGAGTATTTCCGCCTGCTGGCCGACAAATCGGACAGAGCTTCCTTAGAAGTATTCGGTCAATCGTGGGAAGGGCGCGATCAGGTGGCGCTTATCGTCACCTCGCCCGACAATCAAGAGAAGCTGGAACGTATAAGAACCGAGCATCTGCAATGGGTGGATCCGGGCGTTTCGGCCGATATCGGCGAACAGAAAATCATCGTCCACTTAGGATACAATGTGCATGGAGGAGAAATTGCGGGCACCGACGCCGCTGTGCTGACGGCCTATTATCTGGTTGCTTCCGAAGAACCGGACATTGTGAAACGTCTGCAGGAGGCCGTCGTCTTTGTGGAGCCGTCTCAAAACCCGGACGGACGGGAAAGGGCGGCCAATTATATCAACGGCTTCCATTCCCGGCCGCCCGTTAGCGACCCGCTGGACAGGGAACATACGAGCGGGGTTTCGCCTCACCGGGGCAATCATTTCTGGAACGACCTGAACCGCGACTGGTTGCCGCTCTCGCAGGTAGAAAGCCAAAACCGGGTGGCGTATTATCATACCTGGTACCCGAATGTGTACTTAGACTTCCACGAAATGGGCAGCGGCAGCACCTATTACTTTGAACCTTCGCCGCGCAGCAGTTGGAGCGACCATATTGTGCCCGAAGCCACCTATCGTGTGCTGAATACGATTTTGGCCAAGTATTTCTCGCAAGCGTTAAACCGTATCGGTTCGCTTTATTATACGAAGCAAAGCTATACGAATCTTTCGCCCATCTATGGTTCTACGTATCCGGATTATCAGGGCGGAGTGGGCACCACGTTGGAGATTGGCTCTACCGCCGGCATTGAGATAGAGACCGATGCAGGCATACGCACGTTCAGGAAAAACCTGCGCGATAATTTCGAGATTGGTCTGTCCGCCCTGCTGGCCGCCACCGACGAGAAAAATGTGTTCCTGAATCATCAAGCGGATTTTTTCAAGAGCGCCCTCTCGCAAGCCGACAAACAGGCGGAAAAATATATCGTTTTCGGAAGTAAGGAAGACCGGAATCTGAATCGCTTGTTTATCCATCACCTGCTGCAACATAAGATAAAGGTGTACGAGCTTCCCTCCGCCTTTGCGCAAGAAGGGAAGACCTTCGAGCCGGGAAGCGCCTGGGTGGTTCCTTTTCGGCAGTCGCAGTATCGCATCTTATATTCCATCTTTGAAGAAAACACTCATTTGAGCCACCTGACGTATTACGATGTCTCTTCCTGGAGCACGGCGCATGGGTACGGCATCCCGTTTGTAAAAGTAAAAGGCGCCGTGAAGGAAGGCAAAGCCGTTACGGAAACGCCGGAAGTGAGAGGAGAGGTGGAAGGACGTTCTCATTACGCATACGCTTTCGATTACTACGATTATCTTTCGCCTCAGGCAACGTATTTTTTGCAGAATAGAGGCGTCAAGGCGAGGGTGGCGCAAAAAGCGTTTACCGGTAAAACAAGTCAAGGGGAAAGACGCTTCGCCGCTGGGAGTATTGTGATTCCGGTACATTACCAAACGCTATCGGCCAACGAGCTTTACCTACTATTAACCGAAGCGGCCACGCAAACGGGTATACGGATAAGCGCCATTACGGATGGCTTCAGCACAGACGGTATCGATTTGGGGAGCAATGATATCCGGGTATTGAAGAAGCCGGTCGTAGCAACCATCACCGGCGGAAGCGCCAATTGGACCGGCGTAGGAGAGCTGTGGGCTTTGCTGGGCAATACGCATCAGATACCGCTGAGCAAAATTGATATACAACAGGCCGAGCGAGCCAACCTATCGAACTATACGGCCATCATACTCACGGGCGGAGGATATTCGGAAGAATGGCAAAACAGGCTGGCCGCATGGGTAGACAACGGAGGTACGCTGATTACAACAGGTACGGCTACCCAATGGTTGCTTCGCTCGAAGGTAGCATCCGGATTATTTCCCGAAACGCCACCCTCGCAAAACAGGAGAATCAACGGCGCCTTGCTGTCCGGCAAGTTGAACCTGAATCACCCGCTTACCTATGGCTTTACTTCGACGGAGTTTTATACCTTAAAGACGAGTGTGGAAGGATTGCCCCAACCGGCCTCTCCCAATCAGGTGATTCTGGAAACCGCCGACCGGGTTGTGGACGGCTACATAGAGCCTGAACTTCGGGAGTCGCTGAAGCATCTTCCGGTTATCGTTACCGCCCGTCGCGGATTGGGCAATCTTGTCTTATTTGGCGAGTCGCCCACCTTTCGCGGTTATTTTTTAGCCCCGGGACGTATTCTTACCAACGCACTCTTTTTCGGACATATTCAACCGGCTCGCGAGTTTTAAGCATTTTGTATGGCAATATGAAAGAAATTATCCTTTTTAGGAAGCATAGCCTTATTTTTTGATGAAAAAAAACAAAGAATTTATAGGAAGAGAACAAATTATATCTACCTTTGTGCGCATACAAGTTATTCAAGTCTTACCTCTAAGACTTGACTTATTGTTGAGACCTTGACTAAAACTTTTTCTTTTTGTTTAAAACGGTTAAATGTAGAAACGGCCAAGCGTGAGCTTCGCCGTTTCCTTTTTATGCAAGGTTACACAACCTTCGCAAACAAGTGGATGGAGGTCGTGTAAGCGTTATACAAGCTCAAAAGTATTGGGCGAAGGTCGTGTAACGCTTACACGACCTTCGTTAACGAGTGCTTGGAGGTTGTGTAAATGTGGTACAAGTCCAAAAATGTTCGGCGGAGGTCGTGTGAAAGTTACACGACCTTCTTTGACGAGTGGTTGGAGGTCGTGTGAAAGTAACACGACCTTCTTTGGCGAGTGGTTGGAGGTCTTGCGAAAGTGACACGACCTTCCTCCACGAGTGCTTGGAGGTCTTGTGAAAGTAACACGACCTTCCTCCACGAGTAGTTGGAGGTCTTGCGAAAGTTATACAAGCTCAAAAATGTTTGTTGGCGGTCTTGCTAAAGTAACACGACCATCCTCCACGAGTGGTTGGCGGTCTTGCTAAAGTGACACGATAATTTCTTACCCTACACTTGTACGTTGCTGATTTTATCCTGTATATTTGCACATGAATCATTAAAACATCATTGTATGAAAATCGCTATCATAGGAACCGGATACGTAGGATTGGTAACCGGCACGTGTTTCGCCGAAATGGGAACGGAAGTCTATTGCATCGACGTGGATAAGGAGAAAATAGAGAACCTGAAACGAGGCGTCATCCCTATCTACGAACCCGGATTGGAAGAAATGGTACACAGGAATTACCAGTCGGGACGATTGTCGTTTACCACCGAATTGGAAGAATGTATCCACGAAGTGGAAGTAGTCTTCTCGGCCGTAGGCACTCCTCCGGACGAGGATGGGAGCGCCGACCTGAAGTATGTATTGGAAGTAGCCCGGCAGATAGGTCGCGTCATGAACCGTTACCTCTTGGTGGCGACCAAAAGCACCGTTCCCGTAGGCACGGCGCAGAAAGTAAAAAACGCTATCCGCGAGGAGTTAGACAAACGCGGCGTAGATATAGCGTTCGATATCGCTTCCAATCCGGAGTTCCTCAAGGAAGGCGCCGCCATAAAAGACTTTATGAGTCCCGACCGTGTGGTGGTAGGCGTGGAGTCCGAACAGGCGGAGAAGCTGATGACAAAGCTGTATCGCCCCTTCTTGCTGAATAATTTCCGGGTGATATTTATGGATATACCTTCGGCCGAGATGACCAAATATGCCGCCAATGCCATGTTGGCTACCCGTATCAGCTTTATGAACGATATGGCCAATCTGTGCGAGATAGTGGGAGCGAACGTCAATATGGTACGCAAAGGCATTGGGTCGGACGCTCGCATCGGCAGCCGTTTTCTGTATCCCGGCTGCGGATACGGAGGGTCTTGTTTCCCCAAAGATATAAAAGCGCTGATTCAAACAGCCCGGCAACATGGGTATACCATGCGCCTGCTGCAAGCCGTGGAGGAAGTGAACGAAGATCAAAAGGGGATATTGTTTCGCAAATTGGAAGCGCACTTCGACGGCCGGTTGGACGGCAAACACATTGCCCTGTGGGGATTGGCCTTCAAACCGGAAACAGACGATATGCGGGAGGCGCCCTCGTTGGTATTGATAGAAAAACTGCTTGCCGCCGGATGTGCGGTTCGTACCTACGACCCGGTAGCGATGACGGAAGCCAAAAGACGTTACGGCGACCAACTGTATTACTCGAAAGATATTTACGACGCCGTAGTAGATGCCGACGCGCTGATTCTGGTAACCGAATGGAAGGAGTTTCGCCTGCCGTCGTGGTCGGCTATAAAAAAACTGATGAACAACCCCTTGGTCTTAGACGGACGCAACATTTACGACATGGCCGAACTGGAAGAATACGGCTTTATCTACCACCGCATCGGGCGCTGAGCGGCCAATGCGGCGGAGAGCCGTTTAGAGGTAAGAAAACTCCAGGATAGTGGGAGCCGTTGGGGCATCGAAAGGTATGCAAGCGCCGAAGAAGGTGATGTATACCTTTTTTTCGTGGGTGTCGATGGCATACATGTTAAAGCTGTTGCTGATAAGGCTGCTTTCCTTCCTAACCACTTTATTGTACACCGACCCGGCTTCGCTGGGCGACTGGTTGGTGCAGATAATCATTTTTTGAGGCGGAAGGGTGTCCGAGGTGCCTCGCACGTCGAAGAGGGCGAAGCAATGCACATGTCCGCCCAAGTAGCAAACAAATTCGCCGGCGGCGTTTGTAAAGTCGAAATCCGCCTGAATCCCCCGGTGGTTGGGGTATACGATATTCGGATAGTTTCTTTGCACGGAAGAGCGCGTGCGGAACGCTTCGACTATATCGGGGATTACGCTCCAGGTATACGTAAAATTTCCGTCATACAGATAAAAAGGCGTGCCCGACGCATCCATTCCTCCGGGGGATTTTCCTCCCCATGCGCTGATTTGAACGGGAAAATGCGTCAGGATAATCACACTGTGCCGATGGGTCATTTCTTCTTTGAGCGCCACATTGCCCAACCAGTCGATTTGTTCTTGCGAAAAGACGGCGTAATGCAACGTATTATATTCGTTGCCCGGCTGGTCGAGCATATCGAGCGCAATAATGCGCACAACGCCCCCTTGCGGATTGGGTACATCGGCATAATAATAGCTTCTGTCTACACCGGGTTTTTGTATGGGATGGTTTTTGTAATACTGCACGTTGGCTCCCAATTCGTTTGCCGTGATGTAATCTTCTTTGTTGTCGATATTGGCATCGTGGTTGCCGTAGCAGGAAAAGGTGGGGATACGATTGTTCTGGTACAGGAATCGGAAGAAGGAAGTCATCCAGTTACGCGCATCTTTTGCGGAAGTTCGGCTGATATGGTCGCCGGTTTCGACCATTGCATTTATCTTCAGTTCCTCCTGATTGGCAAAGGTCACGGATTCTATCAAGTTGATGGGATGCGCATAGTGGTTGTCGATAGACCATCCCGACAGATGCGGGTCCGATATATGCACCAATTTGAATCGCTCCACCTGATGCAGCGAATCCGTACGATTATACATAATGGGGGAGAAGCGTTTGATGGCATCTCTGTTGTTTATTGCATAATAAAAGGTATTATCGTTGCTTCGCAACAAACCCACATTGTTTCCTTTTTCTTCGCATCCCGCAAGGCCGGTAACGACCGCCGACACACATAAAAAATAAGCGAAGAAGGTTGTACCTATATTTTTCATTCCTGTATTTGTAAGAGTTATCAACGATTCAAAGATAAAAATTATTTTTTATTTTTCGCCGCACATCCGCCACACCCATCGCAAGGAGAATGAGATGGTTTGCGGCATGTAGCAACCGTGCGGAATATCCGGTAACCCACATAAAAGACGGTTATAACTCCAATCACAAAAACGATTATTTCCTGCCACCCCATACGCTATTCCTATAAAATTACAATCCCCAAAGACGCCCCGTTTGATAGACGACAAACGACACAAGCCATGCCAGCAAACAGGTATATACAACGACAAACAGTCCCCATTTCCACGAACGGGATTCTTTGGCGATGGCCGTAACCGTGGCGATACAAGGGAAATAAATCAGCACAAACAGCATCAGGCTCAGCGCGGTGAGCGGCGTAAAAACAGGCGTTCCGTCCGGAGCCGTATCTTGCCGGAGGCGGTGAGTAAGCGTTTGGGTTTCTTCACCGTCCTCATTTCCGGTATATAAAACGCCCAGTGTGCTGACAACAACTTCTTTTGCCGCCATGCCGGTAAGCAAGCTGACGCTTATCTTCCAATCAAAACCCAGCGGAGCAAGCGCCGGCTGAATCATTTGTCCTATCTGCCCGATATAAGAATTTTGCCGGTGAACGGAAGCGTCTTCCTGCTCCGTCCGAAGGGGGAAATATCCCAGAAACCAGATAATAATGGAGGCCACTAAAATCACGCCGCCCATTTTGCGAAGATATTGTTTCCCCTTTTCCCACATGTGAATCAGGATAGACTTGGCCGTAGGCATACGATAAGGCGGAAGCTCCATCACAAAGGGAACGTCTTCGTCGCTAAACAGGAAACGTTTGAACACCCTCGCCATAACAACCGCCAGCACGATACCCGTCCCATACAGCGCCAGCATGACGAGACTTGCCTTCTGTGGGAAAAACGCCGCCGTAAACAAGACATACACCGGCAGGCGGGCGCTGCAACTCATCAGCGGATTAACCAGCATGGTTATCATCCGGCTGTTGCGGCTTTCTATCGTACGCGAAGCCATAATAGCCGGCACATTGCAACCAAAGCCCATCACTAAAGGGATGAACGACTTGCCGTGCAGACCCATTTGGTGCATAATTTTGTCCATAATAAAAGCGGCTCGCGCCATATAACCGGAATCTTCCATAAAGGATATGAAAAAATAAAGTATCAGGATATTGGGAAGGAAAACAATAACGCCTCCCACACCTCCTATAATCCCATCGGCAAGCAAATCCTTGAGCGGCCCCGCCGACATGTACCGGTTTATCAGCCCCCCCAGCCAACCGACTACGTTTTCAATCCATTCCATCGGATAAGCCCCCAACCGGAAGGTAGTTTCGAACATCATCCACATGAAAAAGATAAAGATAGGGAAGCCCAACACTTTGTTGGTCACAAAGAGGTCTATTATCTGCGTACTTTTTATCTCCTGCAATTTACCCGGCTCGAACGTTTCGCGCAAGGCGCCTGCGATAAAACCATAACGGGCATTTGTAAAGGACGTTTCACTATCTTCCTTCCATATATTCTCTATCTGCGCCACCCACTCGTCTCGTTCTTGCAACACAAGATCTCCTCCGGGCAAATTCTTTACGAAGGCCTCCATTTCCGGGTCGCCTTCCAAGAGTTTGATGGCGAGGTAGCGTTTCGACAACCCTTTATCTACAAGACAATTTTTCTTCAACGACCGCCGGATAAGGGTAATCGCCTTCTCCATATCTTCGCCGTAATAAATATGGATATGACGTGTCACGGGGTCTTCCTCTTCGTAGACTTTGATGACCCGTTCAAAGAGTTCTTTGATACCGAAACCCGTCTTACCGATAGTAGGCACGATGGGCGCACCCATCATGCGGGCGAGCGATTCGTAGTCGAACCTGTCGCCGTGTTTCTGTATGGAATCGTACATATTCAGTGCGATAACCATCCGCATGTCCATATCGATCAGTTGCGTAGTGAGGTATAAATTACGTTCCGGATTCGAAGCGTCAATCACATTGATAACCACGTCGGGATGTTCTTCGTTCAGATGTTTGCGCACGTAGCGTTCTTCGGGCGAATAAGGCGAGAGAGAATACGTTCCCGGCAAATCAACAATCCGGAAGGTATATCCATTCTGCCGGAA
Organism: Tannerellaceae bacterium; assembly: GCA_031284375.1. Classification (GTDB taxonomy): domain Bacteria; phylum Bacteroidota; class Bacteroidia; order Bacteroidales; family Tannerellaceae; genus DFXE01. The sequence continues at coordinate 20,649 of JAISZY010000030.1, forward strand.
CACGCCGTCTTTGGCATCTACGGTAACGCCTCCGTAATTGCCCACATGCTCGTGAGCGCCGGAAGCATGATTAAAGAGCGTGGTTTTCCCGCTGTTCGGATTCCCCACCAAGGCCACATTGATGGTTTTTCCTTTCTCTATTGCAATGGATTGCAAACGTTCGGACGGCGAGGCGTCGAGGCAAAGAGGGTGGTTTGCGTTTGCCATAGCAAGCGCTTCCTTCTCAAACTCCGAAAGACTTACTATCTCGATAAGAGCGGCCTCGCTCCGGCGCAACGACACGTCGTATCCCATTATTTTGTAGTGGATAGGATCTTTCAGCGGAGCGTTTTGAATCACTACGACTTCCTTGCCCCGGATAAATCCCATTTCGATTATACGTTTACGAAAGCCGCCCCGTCCCGTCACTTTCACGACAATCCCTTTTTCGCCCGTATGGAGTTCTGATAATTTCACGTTGTATTTTACTGATTAGGCCTCAAAGATACAATATAGTACATCTACATTCAAATACCTATACGTAGGTATTATTTTCCTTCCGATTTCGTTGGGTAATGGTATATTTTCGTTAGTTTTGCTGCCGATAAAACGAATAAGTTATGAGAAAACAGATTGCATTTATTTCCATCCTTTCGGTAGCGCTGATACTCCTTGGCGGATGCCGGAAAAGCCTCAAAGATTTTAGTTTCTATTATACGATAGAGAGCGTGAACAACTACAAGCTGGCCCTTACCCTCGGCAGCGATAAAACGTACAAGATAGAGCAGTACAACTATTTTATGGACAATCATGCCAACCGGCAAGCCCCCATCATAACCGAAGGCGCCATAACGGACCGGGAATACGACGAAGTGGTAAAACACCTCTCAGCCTGCAACTTTTTCCGTATGAAAGACACTTACGGATTCGACAAAGAATCAACGGAAGACGCCACGGCGAACATTCTCTATCAAATCACCTTCCGGACCGGAGGAAAAGAAAAATACATCTCGATACGAAACAGCGACAGCAATCTTTTCCCCGAACCTTTTATTCATCTGCTGAAATATACGAGCAACTTCCTCAGCGCCCATTCCCCGGCAAAAGGACAAGAGCAGTAATCTTCCGGATGTATTTCCCTTTCAAAGGGCCTTACCCGTATATTCGTCTACCGTATAATTAAGGAAGCGCGTAAAGGGGAGCAAAACTTCAAAGCAAGCGGCAGCCTGTTCTATCCAGTCTTTTTGGGAAAAGAAACTATCCGGTTTACTTGCACTTACGCAAAAATCTTTATGCCGGATGATTTCTCCGTATTCAAAATCCAACGGAAAGCCGGCCGGCATACGCTTTAATGTCTCCCCTTCCAGTCCGGGGTAAAGCGCATGAAAAGAAGGATTCTTCAAAATAGCAACAAACTCGTCGATATGGTCGTATATATCCTGCCTCACCATCTTGAGAAGCTTAGGTTGCGGCATCCACAAGCCCCCCGACAAGAAACAATTACCCGGTTCCAGATGCAGATAATATCCGCTACGCTCGCTATTTCTGCCACCCTGCGCTGCGATATAAGCGCCAAAATGTGTTTTGTATGGTAATTTATTAGGCGAGAAACGAATATCCCGATAGATGCGAAACATACACCCTTTCACCTCCACGCCGGCAATCTCCGGGTCGAAAAGAGCAATACGGTTTATCAACTGCTGAACAATATCTACATGCCCCTTCCGTAAGGCCTCGTATCGTTCTTTGTTTTCGCGGAACCATTCTCTATCGTTATTCTGTTCCAGCTCTCTCAAAAATGTAAGAATACGTGCTACCATTTGTTGTTCTGTTAATGTATTTTTAGCTCCACGGCGAAACCACTCTTCGCTTGATTATTCTTCAATAACGAATTTGAATCGCCATAGTTTCCGCTCCGGACCTTTGGATGGAAACGGAAACGGGGAATCCTTCCGGACTATAGTTGTAGATATAGGTCAAGACCTCATGCCTGTCGTTCAATTCGTCTTCTATGGTTGCTTCTACAAGGTTGTTCGTATGGCCGAAAAAGAGCGCATGGTACGTTCCAAGTGCATAATAACGTTCGTGGTTCCAGTAAGTATAAAGCCATATCGGGCAGTCTATTTGGCTCATAATGCCGGGAGCGTTGTCGTACCGGTACGTATAGGTCGCCACTACTTCCGAAGTTTCGATACGGCAGGTTTCTTTCTTCAGCAACTGCTTTGTCGAAGTGTCCCACGTAAAGAGCGTGTAGTATTCGCCCTCGCGAACTTTTGTAATCACCCCTCCTCCGCCTATGGAGTAGATGCCTGCTTCCGTAATTTTTATGGGGAAATCCTCGGCGTCGAGTTCGATTTCATTCATACGAGAACTATCGAGTGCAGGTTCTCCACCGCTTTCAACCGTGATTTTCCGTTCTCCTGTCTTTTGGAATCTTTGGTAGGCAGTACCGTCTGCCATTCTCGGATCTGTTGGCCGGTACGACAGACCGGACAACTCGCCGCCTTCGTAGTCAAACTCAATAGTTGAACCGGAACCGCTTTCTGTAATCCGGAGCAGTCGGTCATCCTGGTAGGAAAAAGATACGGCCGTATTGTCGCTACACGTAATTTTGTCGGGTTTGCCGGACAATCGGATGCTTTCGTCCTTATTGCACGCAAGCGTTCCGACCAACAGGATAACGAATAAGAAATAAAAGGATATCTTTTGCATGTTTGTATATGTTAGGTATAGAAGAAAAAAAGGGGATGTTGATTCATTTTCAACACCCCCCTTTTATTATTTCTTGTTTCGATTGCCGTAACGGCTCATAAACTTATCAACACGTCCCGCGGTATCTACCAGTTTGGATTTACCGGTATAAAACGGGTGAGAAGTGTTGGAAATCTCTATCTTCACCAACGGATAGGTAACCCCATCCAATTCAATGGTTTCTCGGGCATTGATGGTAGAACGAGTGATAAATACATCGTCGTTGGACATATCTTTGAATACCACCGGACGATAGTTGTTAGGATGAATTCCTGCTTTCATTGCTTGTATGTATTTTAATTTGTATTCTTAATTGTCTTATAACCAACAAATCGGGTGGCAAAGATAGAAAATATCTCTAAGTCGGCAAAAAAATAAATTACTTTTTATTTCTCAGTGATACCCATTCGCAACATGGAAGTGTATTTATCAGGTTGCACGCCATACCTTATGTTATAGCCGGTATATTCATTACTGCCTGTCCATTTGATAATGACGGAACGTGTATCCGAATAATCTCTTCCTGCTGTAAAAGGCACATCATCGGCAGGCGCTTTGCCGGTTCGATAAACGTATCCACAAATTCCCACTCCAGCAAATCCTTAGAGCGCCAATAGCCTCCACTCATCGAAGCAAAGAGGTAGTATCGGTCTTTAAACCAAACTACGGTAGGGTCGGCCGCTTCACGACGCGCAGGCTCCGACGGCTGGAACTTATAATTCAAATCCGTTCTTTCTGTTGGGGCATTGCAGGCAACCCAAGCATCAGGGAAGTTCCCTTCGTAGCATACGGAAACCATCCCGGAACCTCTTCCCTTCTTCCCTTATTGGCGCACTCGAAATAAGGTACCCTGCGAGGGTTCGTAAGGACGGTTACTTCCCTGAAACCGGAGTGATTGTCACCGTTCTTTCATACGCCTGGGGATAGACCCGATAGGCGGGGAGAATGGAACGGGCTGTGCAGCCTACGCCGGAAGTGGCATAATCTAAGTTGAACGTTATACCGTCTGCCTCCTGCAACTGATAGGTGTACATGGCCTTGGTAAGATGGTCCGTCGTAAAGGGATAGGCGTTGAAATTGAAGAGTTCGTTCACTCTGAATTGCAGGCCTGCGCCGTTTGCGTCGGTGAGCGTTACGTGGTAATTGTCGGTTCTCAAGCCATAATCCTGGGGGATGAGGTAGGGTTCGTACATCTCGGCTACGGTAGAGGTATAGAGGCCTGTTTTGTATCCCGTTTTGCGATCGGGATAATTTTCCTGCGGCCCTCTTCCGTACCATTCCACCCGGCTGAGGGATTTGTTTACCATAAGCGTCAGTCCGATGCGCGGCAACCAGAGCGGCATCCTTCCCTGAGGCAATACCTGGTGGCGGAGGGTGATTTCTCCGTCTCCGTCGATAACGTAATCGTACAGTTCTTCAAAACCGTTGCTTTGCGCTCCCCGGATGTAGAGGTCTCTGTTTTCTACGGTAGAGCTGCCCGTCAGACAGATATTGCGCACGCTGAGGCGCACTTTCCCATTCGCTTCGAAGGCCTCGGCAGAGAGCGGAATCCGCGTAAGGGCGTCGATGCCGGCGGAATAAAATTCGGTGGCTACCTGTCTTCCATAACCGGTTTTCCAGTTCGAGGAACGTGCATTGTACGAATTCCATTCGTCTTGTTCGTTCGCCAGCGGCGCCCGCCATACATTCAGGCGAAGGGGTTCGCGCAGCATCTCCGTTCCCTTGTAAAGGATGGATAGCAGCATCCCGTCCGGGCTAAATGTATAGGTAAAGTCCTTGCCCGAAGCGCTTATCCCGGCAGAGGTTTGCTGCAAACGGGCTACGGAGGTTTTCTTTTCCACCGGTTCGGGCGCTTTGTACCAGGGGAGATCCATTTGTTCCCAGGCTACTTCGTGGCCGGCGGAAGCCCAGGGCGTATCCTGTTTCAGAGACGAATGGATGCAGAGCCGGTATCGCACGCCGGGCTGAATGTCCCGGGGGCGGAAGGCGTAGGGGATTTGGATCATTTTCTTGCTCAGCGGGAGAACATCCGGCGCGAGGTCGCCGCTTTGCAGGATTTGGCCGTCGGCCCACAGCTCCCACCGGGTTTTGTACTGCGATGCGTTGGTAAAATGATTCCGGTTCCATACCTCCACCTCTCCGCTTTCGGCATCCAAGAGCCGGAAGGCAAGCGGCTGAACGGTTTTCTTCATCTGCCATACTTCGGGCTGCACCCGGCGGTCGGGCCAGATACTTCCGTAGGTACGCGCTCCAATGCCGTAGCTAAAGAAGGAACCATCGTTGCGTTCCTGCTCAAAGTCGAGCCAGAGTACGGCCTTGTCAGGGCTTAGACTCCCCGGCTGAAGAGCTTCGGCAAATATGCCTACATTATCTATCTGCGCGTCGCAGATATAAACGTTGGTTTCCTGTCCGTGGATTTCGGCATTTCGCCCGATATTCACCGGGTAGGGGAAGTTTTGGATGTGTCCGGCGGCCTGTCCCTGCGCCTTGAGTTGGCCGTCTATGTAGAGCTGCATGGTTTGGCCGTTGTAGGTAGCCGTTAGTTGATGCCAATGTTCTTCCCAGTTGGCCGGCAGAGGCATACGTATTCTATATGCCTTGGAAGTATAGATATAAAATTCGAGCGAGTCCTTCCCCCTTTGCTGGAGACCGAACTGATAACTTCCCTTGGTGATGAGCGAGCCGCAACTGCTGATTAGTTTCCTCGGAAAGACCTCGCAAGCGAGCGTAAGCTTATCGCCGTTGATTTCCACATTCTGCTGCCGGTATACTTCCACCCACTGGTCGTGTCCGTTCAGGTCGAGCGCCTGGTTTTTATCTCTTTTTATCAGGCGGGCATTCCCCATCAGGTGGGCGGGAGTATGATAGGGCGAGAGATCCCGGATGGAGCGGATGGGTTCGGATATCCCGGTGCTGACAAAGTCCCAAATGGCTCCGCCCATCGTTCTCGGATGTGCGTAGATAACTCTCCAATAGTCGTCCATCCCTCCTCCGCCATTGCCGGCTACCGACAAGTATTCGTCCATGAAGGAAGGACGTAGTTCGGAACTATCGGGCGAAAGCCCTACCTGGGCTTCCAGTTCCATGGGCAGGGGATAGCGGGGGCCGATGATTTCTTCGGCCGGATGGGCAAAGGCGTTTCCTCCGTACATCCAGGAGCGGGTTGGGTCGTATGCGCGTCCTTCCTTTATTACTTCGGCAATATTGAATCCCTCTCCGCTTTCATTTCCTGCGCTCCAGAACAAGACGGAAGGATGGTTCCTGTCTCTCAACACCATTTGCCTGACCCGCTCGCGATACATCTCCGTATATTCCGACCGGTTGGATACGTATTGCGTGGCATGCGCTTCCACGCCGGCCTCGTCTATGACGTAGAGTCCGTAGATGTCCGCCAATTCCAGATACTTGTTTACCGGCGGATAATGCGAGGTTCGCACGGCATTGAAATTAAATTGTTTCAGAATGGCGAAGTCCTTGCGGATAGTTTCTTCGTCCATCACATGTCCCAAACGCGGGTGTTGCATGTGCGAATTTTGGGCGTTCACCTTGACAGGCGCTCCGTTCAGGTAGAAGACCTCTCCCCGTATTTCCGTTTCCTTGAATCCGATGGCTATTTCGGCTCTGTCTACTTCCTGATTCCCGGCTGTGGTTAATTGCATTTGCAGGGTATAGAGCGTAGGCGTTTCGGCCGTCCATTTGCCGGGGTTGTTTACAGGCCGGGACAGCGCTACTTCCTCTTTGTCCGAGAGGATGGAAAAGGGATTCGTTTCCCATTCGTCCACGAGTTGTTTCTGCTCGTCCAGCAAACGAACGTTCAGTTTGAAGGCATCCGGCGTTGCCGGCGCTCCGGCATATTTTTTCACGCAGGCTTTGAGTTTTAAGAGAGCGTGGGTATAGGTATCGTCCAGGTCGGTCGTTACCTGCCAGTCGAACAGCCGGACAGGAGGAGCGGCATAGACCCATACGTCGTCGAAGATACCCGCCAGTCGCCAGTAATCCTGTCCTTCCAGGTAGTAGCCGTCCGAATATTTGGTTACACATACGGCCAGCGTATTTTTTCCGGCTTTCAGATAAGGAGTGATACGGTATTCGGAAGGCTCCTGCCCTCCTTCGTTATATCCCACTTCCTGTCCGTTTATCCAGACAAAGGAAGCGGAAGCCACTTTTTCGAAACGCAGAAAGACCTCCTTCCCTTTCCACGAAGGAGGCAACGAAAAGGTTTTCCGGTAAGCTCCCGTAGGATTATATTCTCGCGGAACGAACGGCGGGTTGGCCTTGAAAGGGGCATGAACGTTACGAAAAAGTTTATCGCCATAGCCGTACATTTCCCAGTTGGACGGCACCGGGAGAGAAGCCCATGCTTTATCGTTAAACGTTTCGAGGTAAAAATTCCGGGGGATTTCTTCCGGAGTATTTGTTTGGAAGAATTTCCAATCCCCGTTCAGCAACAGATGCTCATTGGGGATATAATAGGCACGTCCTTCCTCCTGGTTTGTTTCAAATACCGACGTATTCTCGATGTAGCGGTAGATATCCTCCAGGAAAGGCGTTTGCTGGGCAAAGCCCGATGCGGCCAACAGGCAGAAGGCCGCAAGCAGGGAGATAGGTGTTTTCATTATTTTGTATGGATAAGTAAGGTATTTAGCGAATGGGAATTCAGGGGAGCGGCATATACGGTTTCGCCCACTTGTATGGAGACGGTTTCCTGGGTTGCTTTTTCGTTTCCGGCAATCACCACGATGCTCTTATCGGGATTGACAAAGGCCAAGAGGTCGTTATAGTCTCCTTCGGGTTGCAGGCGTTTGGCCCCCGGCTGTACGTAATGACTCACATGTTTCATCACATAGTACTCCGGAGTATAGGCAAAGGTCTTATCTTCATTGACAACGACCAAAGAATTTTGCGCCCATCCCCACCGGCTGATACCTCCCTGCATGAGAGAAATATTCCAATAAAGATAGCCCGATACGCCGTTGTTGAGGTAATGTTTCATCAGATTCCACGAATAGGTAGCGCCTTTCCAGTCGTTTTTCCCATTTCCACATTCCTGTTCCGTCTGATACAGGCGCAGGTTGGGGTATTTGGCATGTATCTTCGGAAGCGCCTCCTTTCCGGCCCATTGAAACCCTACTCCTTGGATGTATTTCCCGGCCGTGGGATGTGTCAGGATGGTATCCGCCAGCAACTCATTGGGTCGTTCCATCGTGCCGAACATCACTTCTACGCCGGCCTCCTGCATGGCAGGCCCCAAGTAATTTCCCACGAAGTCGGCCAACCCTTCCGCCGTCCAGCAGCAACTGGGAAAAATCTGTGCGGAATTAAACTCGTTCTGCGGCATAACGGCAAAGATGTTGATTCCTTCCGCCCGATAGGCTTCGATAAATTTGGAGAAATAGAGCGCATAGGCTTTCAGGTAATCTTCCTGCCGGATAAACATGTCTGTACCTTCCCTTCCCTCCCTGTCTTCGGGAAGTCCGTTGTCTACAACTCGCGTCATATACGTACTTGCGTTCTGCCCGGCAAACCGGCGAGCCATAGCCATCGTAGAGCGACTGGCGTAATGTTTATTGTGTTTCATCCAGGAAGGCGGCGACCAGGGAGAAGCCCAGATTTTGACGTCGGGCAGATATTTCTGTGCATTTCGGATGAAAGGAATCAGCGTTTTCCGGTCGTTATCTATGGAAAACTCTTTCATATCAAAATCGCCATCCGTTTCATTGTACGAATACCAGTCGAGCGCAAAATCATTGGCCGCAACGGGCATACGACAAAGCGTAAAATTAGCGCCCACTCCGGGACTGAACAATTCCTTTAGTATATCCTCGCGAACCTGTGGTTCGAGCAAGCTGAGCGAAGTCCACCCCAACTCATTAAAACAAGCCCCGAACCCTTCTATAGTTTGCTGCGTATGGAGAGGGTCTATCACCACGTCCACCCTTCCCACTTCGGTTTCCGGTTTAATCAAAGGCTGCGTTTCCCAGAAGCGTCCCTCGGTAGTAGACACAAACTCAACCACGGTTGGCGTATCCGAACAAGCCCATCCCGTGAGCGCCAGGAATAATAAGACGAACAAATTCTTAATTACTTTCATATAGATTAAAGATTAGATGTTAAAGATTATCGTGTTGCAAATATACGACGGGACGCCCGATAAAAGTTGTCCCGTCGTGTATTATTTACCAACCGGGATTTTGGGTCAGATTCGGATTTACGTTCATTTCGCTTTCGGGAAATGGTAAGAGCCAATGCCTTTCTTTAAAACCGGCATCGGGAAATTCGAAATAGGTTCCATCTCCACGGGGAATCCTTTTGCCTTTATCCGCCAAGACTTTTGCCGCATCGCCCCATCGGATTAAGTCTTGGTATCGAACAAACTCGAAGGCAAGTTCAAAGCGACGCTCCTGCTTCATATCTTCAAAGAGTTTATCGCCGGTGGAAGTCAGGTCGGGCATTTGCGCCCGTGCTCTTACCCGGTTTACATAACTCAAGGCTTTGGCGTCGTCGGGAGACGGTTTGCGATTATGAGCCTCGGCCGCCATCAGCAATACGTCTGCATATCGTGTGATACGGAAGTTCATTCCGCTGATGGTATGATATTCTTCGCCGGGAGTTTCGTCTACAAATGTTCCATGTTTAATACGTATACTTCCGTCGGAGCCGTAAGGCAGATTGCCATCTATCCGGAACGAGCCTCCGAAATCGTCTATCAGTTCCTGCTCGCTCATGATTGTCCCTTTCCGCCGAACCTCTTCTCCGGCAGCAACGAATGCATCGTATAATTCTATCCGCGAGATGCTCCATCCCCAACCGGTTTCCGTAATGCCACTCGTGCCGGCCTTAAACCAGGGGGTACGAGGGCCGCAATAGGCTACAATTCGGGTACCTTCGGTAATAGTAGACAATTCGTCGGCATAAGAAACTTCAAATATAGATTCGCTGCCAAATTCCGAAGACTGGCGTGTGAGGGTAGAGAAATCCGGGTTTAGCTGATACTCTCCGCCGGCAATCACTTTGTCCAATTCGGCGGCAGCCTCTTCGTACTTCTTTTGAAACAAATAAGCTTTCCCAAGCCAGGCTTGCGCTGTTCCTTTGGATACATTCCCTTTCTTGGCTGCCGGGAGTTGGCTTTTCAGCGGAAGATCCGGTATAGCTTCCAGAAGGTCTTGTTCTATTTGCATCCATATATCTTCTGTTTTCGCATTGGATTGAGCATATTCGTCCGGATTAAGCGGATGGATCACCAAAGGTACGGGCCCCCAGAGCGTAACCAATTCGAAGTAAGCGTATGCACGAAAAGTCTTCGCTTCGGCCAAAGCGATTTTCTTTGCCTCCGATTCGGGTTTTACTTTATCTATTAACAGATTTGCCGTATAGACAATCTGATAATATTTCGTAAACATAGCGCGGATAATGGAATTACTTGTACCGAAACGATATTCGTCCAATTCTTCTCCCTGGGCATTATCGCCACGCCCTCCTCCTCCTGCCGTAGCATCGTCCGAGAGCAGGTTTTTAAATTGGAATGTATTCAAATCATCTCCCTGAACTTTATTATAAATAGCATAGAGAGCTTCTTCTACTTCCTCGTCTGTCTGATAGAATCCATCCTGAGTTATAACGCCTCTTTGTTCTGTGTCTAAGAAATCGGAACATCCTGTGATGAGCAACATCCCAATGGCGAGGATTCCGTATGTAATTATTTTTGTATTCATAATATTATAATTTAGCACTTAAAAGTTGAGAGATAGACCAAACAAGATTTTCTTTGAAATGGGGAAGAATCCACGGTCGATACCCAAGCTGTTGTTATTTGAACTGGAGGCTTCGGGATCCATCCCAGGATACGACGTGAAGGTAAAGAAATCATCAAGCGAAGCATATAAACGTGTATGTCCTATATGCAGGAGGCCGGTAAGTGATTTGGGCAGTGAATATCCCAGTTGGACTTGTTTTATTTTTGTGAACGATCCATCAAATATCATCTGGTCGCTACTCCAGTATTTGGAATTTACCGTTGCCGAAGGACGAGTTGCATTCGTATGACTTGGCGTCCAGCGATCGGTATAGAATAAGGATAGTTTGTTCGTTGCCGGACGGTCGGTGCGCAGGATTCCCATCAGAATCTCATTGCCGGCTTGTCCTTGTACAAACAATGTAAAATCAAATCCTTTGTATTCCAAATTTAAGGTAGCGCCGTACATAATATCGGGGATGGCGCTACCGATGTAGCGAAAATCGTTGGTATTTACCGTACCGTCTCCGTTGGTATCAATCAGACGTATATCTCCGGTTTCGGGGTCTATCCCATTGGTTTGGTATCCGCGGAAATACCATACGGGAAGTCCTTTCTCGAATGCCGTAGCTACCGGCCAGCCGTTTATACTTACTCCGGCGCCGTTCAGCCGGCTGATGGTTGGGTCTAAGTAGGATACTTCATTCTTCAGGGTAGATAAATTGGCTGCGATACTATATTTGAAATCACCGGCTGCGTCCCGCCAGTTCAGCTCAAAATCAAATCCTTTATTTACAACGTTCCCTCCGTTAATAGGCGAGGCGTTGTTTCCTGCTTCCAAAGGCGGCGTATTGATCGTTATCAAATCTTTTGTTGTTTTGTAATAATAATCGACGGTAAAACCTAAGCGGTCTTTCAGGAAACGGAAGTCTCCGCCTATGTCGAACTGTTCGCTGGTTTCCCACGTCAAACTATTATTTCCCAACACGGAAGGGAAAGAGGCTATGGCATACGTTCCATCGGCCAGAGGATACAGGTGAGAAGCATTGACCGTACTCCATGTAAGAAGATTGGAAGCGGAACCCGATGATTCGATATTGGAGGCATAACTGTATCTTCCCAAATTGGATAAGCTACCATTTTGTCCCCAACTTCCGCGAATCTTCACAGACGAAACCGGCGTATCTTGCGGGAAGAAGTCTTCATTGCTCGCCACCCACCCGGCAGATACGGCAGGGAAGGTACCCCAACGATTGCTTTTAGGCAGGATAGAAAGCCCCGCCGCATCACGCCTGACGGTAGCCTGAAACAGATATTTGTTTAAATAATCGTAGTTCACACGCGCGAAGTAAGACAATTTCGTATCTACCAACTGGGTTCCCCCCACCTTTGAATTAGCCTGTGTTGAGATATAATCCAAGTCGGCGTACGATTCCCGGTCTTTGATTAATGGATAGCCGGAAGCCGTTACAGTCTTATTCTCTCTTCTCGAAACAGCCGTACCCAACATCAATGACAAGTTGTGTTTGTCGATGCTTTTGGTAAAAGAAGCATAATTTTCCCATTGCCAGTATGTCATCATAGCGTCCGATTCGCTTACGGATGCAAAAGCATTCAGCATCTCTCCGCTATAATAATACTCCGGTTTGTAATTATGGTCATTACGGGCAAAGTAATTTATACCCAGTTTGGAAGTAAATGTTAATTCTTTTATAGGCGTAATGTCTGCATAAACCGTTCCCATCAAGGAAGTAACAGTACTTGTTGTTTGATTCTGTCTTTTCTGCACAAGAGGGTTTATCGTTTCTCCATTTACATACTTGGATATACCATAATAATAACCATCGTCCGATTTCATCAAACTCCTACCTGCATCTACCAATGATTGTACTTGCGAAGGTAGATCGCCTCTATATTCTGCGGGAGTTAAAGGATCTAACAATATGGCATTGGAGATAACTCCGCGCGATTCGTCGTTCTCGTTCATCGACGTTCTCGTGGTACGACTTATCTGCACACTACTACCTACTTTCAACCATTTGTTTATGTTCTGACTACCGTTAAACATACTGGAATAACGCTTGTAATTGTCATCATCTCCCTTTACAATACCTTCCTGATTAAGATAAGAAAGAGACATAAGATACGTGGTCTTTTCATTCCCTCCGGAGAGCGAAACATTGTGCTTTTGCATGGGAGAAGATTCGAAGGTTTCTTCCATCCAGTTTGTATCTACTCCGTCGGAAACAATGCCCGGAATAGCGCCCGATTCATCCATATACGTGATATATTGTCCGGCATTCATCACTTTTGGGGTTTTGCCCAAACTTTGAATGGTATATTGGAAGTCATAAGACACCTGTGTTTTTCCGGCAGAGCCGTTTTTGGTTGTGATAAGCACAACTCCATTCCCCCCTTCAGCTCCATAGATAGCTGCCGAAGCGCCATCCTTCAGTACTTCCATACTTGCAATATTTCCGGGGTCTAAACCACTGATATCATCCGTACGCAAACCATCTACAATATAAAGTGGTTCGGAATTACCATTCGAACTGTATCCGCGGATACGAATCTTCATGCTTGAGCCGGGCGATCCCGAAGAAGAAATGATTTGTACGCCGGAAGTTTTTCCTTGCAACGCTTGTTCGGGACGGGTATTAGCGCTATTCATCATATCTTCTGCTTTTATGGACGAAATAGCCCCGGTTACCACGCTTTTTTTCTGCACCCCATATCCTACTACAACCACTTCACTCAAAGTTTCCGTATCTTCATCCAAGCGGATGGAAAGAAGACCCGATCGACTTCCAACGGTTATCTCCTTAGACGAATATCCAATGTAAGAGATTTGCAGTACGGCATTTTCTGAAACATCCAGACCGAATCGTCCATCTATGTCCGTAATCGTTCCATTCGCAGAGCCTTTCTCCAGGACATTGGCCCCGATAATCGGCTCTCCCTTTTCGTCCGTCACCCTACCGGTGATGTGTTTCCTGTTTTGCATTTTCTCCTGTATTTCCCCTCGTTTCATCAAAAGAATATTATTCCCTTCCATAGCATAAATAACATCCGAATGTTCAAACATTTTGGTCAGAACTTCGGCTACGGGGACATTCGACATGCGGAGAGAAATCTTTCGCAACAAATTAACATTGGCATGATTGTACACAAAAAGATAATCCGTCTGCTTTTCAATCTGATGGATTATTTCTTTCAGTTCTACATCATTTACCCGGATAGTAACATGCGCAATCTGAGAATCGGCATTCGTGGCAAAGACGAGCGACATACCCAACAGTAAAGAGAATAAGGTTAATTTCATAACTCTGAATATGTGTTTAAATTTCAAGATAAATAGGGATGTTATCCCCGTACATTTTTTTTTCATAACTTTGTATAGTTCTTTAAGTTTATACTTAATTGAATTGATATGTTTTAACCATTACTTGTTTTTAAACCGGGGTATGTGACAGCATAGCCCGGTTTCTTTTACATTCTTTCTATTCCATAGGCATCTTATTTTATGGTGATTATATTCTGTTCATTATCTTTGGTATAAACAAACTTCTGTTCGAGCTGCAAGACCTTCAGAACTTGTTCCACACCGTCTTTGGTACGGAATTTACCCGAATAGCGATGATTTAATATACTTTTCTTCTTTACATCCACCGTTACGTCGAAATACAATTCCAGTTTATCCACAATCTTCTCTACCGTTTCGTTATCAAAGCAAATTAAACCTTCTTTCCATTTAAAATAATCGTAATTCCTTATCGGATAAACCTGCAACTTGTTTCCATTAAGCCTCGCCTGCTCGTTCGCTTTCATCACATATGCCTGTTTCCCATACGTGGGCTTCACTTCCACACGCCCTTTCAGTAAAGCCACTTCGGAAGTAGGATACCCATCATATGCCGTTACGCTAAACTCTGTACCCAACACCTGAATATCCATCTGCTTCGTTTTTACAACAAAAGCTTGTTCCTCCCTATGTTGTACAACAAAATAAGCCTCTCCATCAAGCTTTACAACGCGATTTCCCTCCTCAAACCGACTGGGATACGTCAGGCTACTTTGAGCATTCAGCCATACCTTAGAACCATCCGGCAGCGTAAGTTCCGCCCGTTGCCCTGCAGGAACAAACAACGTTTGAAAAGCAGGAGGCGCTTCTTCCTCCTCTCCCCGTTGAGCAAAAAATGTC
>JAISZY010000121.1 GCA_031284375.1 Tannerellaceae bacterium
CCCTTTCGGGGGGAGTGGATTCTTCCGTTACGGCTGTACTTCTCCATAAGGCCATCGGCAGGAATCTGACGTGTATCTTTGTAAATCATGGGCTGTTGCGAAAGAACGAATTTGAGAACGTACTAAAAGATTACGAGCACCTGGGGCTTCATGTGATAGGCGTAGATGCCACTCGGAAATTCTACAAGGAACTGAAAGGGGTGGCCGACCCGGAACAGAAACGTAAAATCATAGGGAAAGGCTTTATAGATGTCTTTGACGAAGAGGCAAGCAAACTGAACAACATCCAATGGCTGGCGCAGGGAACTATCTACCCGGACGTGATTGAGTCGCTCTCCCTTACGGGTACCGTCATTAAGAGCCATCATAATGTAGGCGGATTGCCTCGGAAGATGCATCTCAAACTTGTAGAACCACTCCGGCTGCTCTTTAAGGACGAAGTGAGGCGGGTGGGAAAAGAATTGGGCATGATGACCAACCTTATCAACCGGCATCCTTTTCCGGGACCCGGATTGGGTATCCGTATCCTGGGGGATATTACGCCCGAAAAAGTGCGCATCCTTCAGGAGGCCGATCATATCTATATGTCTCTGATGAGGGAATGGAATCTGTACGATACCGTTTGGCAAGCCGGAGCGATTTTGCTCCCGGTGCAATCGGTGGGCGTTATGGGCGATTTGCGTACCTACGAAAATACCATCGCCCTGAGAGCCGTGACTTCTTCCGATGCCATGACGGCCGATTGGGCGCAACTGCCTTATCCTTTCTTAGCCAAGGTGTCGAATGAAATCATCAATAAAGTAAAAGGAGTAAACCGGGTTGTGTACGACATCAGTTCCAAACCGCCGGCTACCATCGAATGGGAATAAACGCCATGCGAATAGATATTCTTACCGTACTCCCCGAAATGATAGACGGAATGTTGCACTGTTCTATCCTCCGGCGCGCACAGGATAAAGGGCTTGTGGAAATTGTGCTGCATAATCTGAGGGAGTATACATCCAACAAATGGAAACGGGTGGACGATTACCCCTTTGGCGGAGAGGCCGGAATGGTGCTGCAAATCGAACCGGTAGACAGAGCCGTCGCAGCATTGAAAGAGCAACGTACGTATGACGAAGTGATTTATACCTCGCCGGACGGAAAAGTCTTCAACCAGCCGATGGCCAATGCGCTCTCTTTGCTCAACAACCTGATTATCCTCTGCGGACATTATAAAGGAGTGGACTACCGGATTCGCGAACATTTGATTACACTCGAAATTTCGGTGGGCGACTATGTGCTGACGGGGGGAGAACTCGCCGCTGCGGTTATAGCCGATGCCGTGGTGAGGCTGATTCCCGGAGCAATCGGCGACGAGCAAAGCGCGCTCTCGGATTCATTTCAAGACGGGCTGCTCGCCCCGCCCGTTTATACCCGGCCGGCTGATTATAAAGGTTGGAAAGTGCCCGATGTGCTACTCTCAGGGCATCAACGGAAAATAGACGAATGGAAATGGCAACAGGCCTTAGAACGAACGGCCAAACTCCGGCCTGATTTGCTCACTTGAGTATCAACGTTTGTAGGATCGGAAAAAACTCCACCACTTCAACTGGATAACGCCCAGAAGAGCTTCACCAAAAATGGAAGTGTTCATCTTCGAAACGCCCAGTACGCGATTCACAAAAATAATGGGCGCCTCCCGAAGCGCAAATCCATACTTATACGCCGTAAACTTCATCTCTATCTGAAAAGCATAGCCCTTAAAGTGTATATGGTCCAAATCTATCGTCTCTAATACCTCCCTGCGGTATGCCACGAAGCCCGCCGTGGTATCGTGTACCGACATCCCCGTAACGAAACGTACATAAACCGAGGCAAAGTAAGACATCAGGATACGGCCCAGCGGCCAGTTTACCACATTCACCCCATTGCAGTAGCGAGAACCAATGGCAACATCGGCGCCCTCGTCCTTGCAGGCAGCGTAGAGAAGGGGAAGATCGTTGGGATTATGACTAAAATCGGCGTCCATCTCAAAAACAAACGAATAGCCGCGTGCCAAAGCCCACTTGAATCCGCAGATATAGGCCGTTCCCAACCCTTGTTTGCCTTCCCGTTCTACCAAAAAGAGCCTGTCGGGATACGTTTCCTGCAAATGTTTTACAATCGAGGCCGTCCCATCCGGCGAACCGTCGTCGATAATCACCACATCAAACCCTTCGGCCAAACCGAGTACCCGGCGAATGATAAGCTCGATATTCTCCTTCTCGTTGTACGTAGGAATAATAATAATACTGTCGGACATATGATTTCTTTCTTGTTTTAAGATGTTCATTTTTATTTTTGCAAATCAAAGGTAGGTATTTTATGCCGATTTAAAAGCCCGTCTTGTATTATTTTGCACAAAAACATACCTTTGCACAAATAACATAGCATGTTGGATATACAAAACTTACTCACATTGTACGCCTCCCATCCGCAAGCCGGCGCATGGGACGAAGTGGTGAAAAATCCTTCACTACGAAATATCTTTTTCAAAGGACTGAAAGGTTCGAGCGTCGCCATGACTTTCATGGCTTTCTTCCGAAAAAATCCGGGAACATTCCTCTGCATCCTCAATGATGCGGACGAGGCCGGTTATTTCTATCACGACCTCGTTCAGCTCGACGCACATGCGCCTGTCTTCTTCTTCCCGTCCGCCTACCGCCGCGCTATCAAATATGGACACATAGACCCGGCCGGCGAGATTCTCAGAACAGAAACACTCGGCGTACTCCAAGACGCGCAGGCACACTTTATTATCGTAACCTACCCGGAGGCATTGGCCGAGAAAGTCGTTTCCAATCAGGCGCTCAAAGACTATACCCTGAAGATTCACACCCACGAACAGGTAGACACCATGTTCGTGGCCGACCTGCTGGACGAATATGGTTTCGAACACGTCGATTATGTATACGAACCGGGACAATACGCCATACGCGGAAGTATCTTAGACGTCTTTTCCTTCTCTTCCGAACATCCCTACCGCATCGACTTCTTTGGCAATAAAGTGGACAGTATACGCTCCTTTCAGGTAGAGACGCAGCTCTCGGAAGAAATACGGAACAACATCTGCATCATCCCCCAAATCAGCGCCCATCATGCCGCCAACTGCTCTCTGCTCGATTCCCTGCCTCAACATACCTTCGTGGCAGCCGGAGACATGGGCTGGTGCAAAGAACGTATCGAAAGCTTATGGGATGAAGAGCCGGTGAAAAATGACGAAGAGGCCTTCGAACACATCGACCAAATGCGCGAAAAACTGATTACCGGAGATGATTTCCTGCAAAGAACACTCCTCTTCCGGCGGATTCACTTCGGAACGCGCGCCCTGGGGAAACCCGATGTGTCGCTCGACTTCCAAACCGAAAACCAACCCTTCTGTCATAAAAATTTCGACCTCGTAAGCGCATCCTTCCACCATTACGTAGACCAACACTATACATTATATATATTAAGCGACGCCGAAAAACAAACCGCCCGGATACGAACCATCCTCGAAGACAGGAAAGACCCCGTTCCCTTTACCGCCGTGAATAAAACATTGCACGCAGGTTTTGCAGACCAAGACCTGCGCATCTGCTGCTTTACCGACCATCAGTTGTTTGACCGCTTCCATAAGTTCAACCTCAAAAGCGACAGGGCAAGAAGCGGCAAAATCACCTTATCGCTCAAGGAACTTAGTCAGTTTACTACCGGCGACTTTGTGGTGCACATCGACCACGGTATCGGACAGTTCGGAGGCTTGGTACGGACCGAAGTGAACGGAAAAATTCAAGAAGCCATCAAACTCATCTACCAAAACAACGATACGCTCTTCGTAAGCATCCACTCCCTCCATAAACTATCCAAATACAAAGGAAAAGACAGCGGCGAACCGCCCAAACTAAACAAATTGGGTACCGGAGCATGGGAAAGAATGAAGGAAAAAACAAAATCGAAGGTAAAAGACATCGCCAGAGACCTGATCCTCCTTTACGCCAAACGAAGGGATGAACAAGGTTTTGCCTTCAGCCCCGACAGTTATATGCAACACGAACTTGAAGCGGGATTCATCTACGAAGATACGCCCGACCAAACCAAAGCCACCGCCGAAGTGAAACGCGATATGGAACACACACATCCCATGGACCGCCTCATCTGCGGAGATGTAGGCTTCGGAAAGACCGAAGTGGCCATCCGCGCCGCTTTTAAAGCCGTAGCAGACAGCAAACAAGTGGCCATCCTTGTGCCAACTACCGTCTTAGCCTTCCAGCACTACCAAACCTTTTCGGAACGTCTCAGAGACTTCCCCTGCCGAATCGAATACATTAGTCGAGCTAAAAAAATATCGCATATACAGCATATCCTTCAGGAAACAAAAGAAGGGAAAGTGGATATACTGATAGGCACACACCGGATTGTAAGCAAAGATGTGGAATTTAAAGACCTCGGATTGCTGATTATCGACGAAGAACAAAAATTCGGCGTAGCCGTAAAAGAAAAACTTCGCCACCTGAAAGCCCACGTCGATACCCTCACCATGACGGCTACCCCCATCCCCCGCACCCTACAGTTCTCCCTTATGGGAGCGCGAGACCTGAGCAACATCACCACCCCGCCACCCAACCGTTATCCCGTCCAAACGGATGTAGAGCGCTTCAACCCCGATTTAATCCGCGAAGCCATCGAATTTGAGATGAACCGCAACGGACAAGTCTTCTTCATCCACAACCGCATACACAACATACACGAAATAGAATCCCTCGTAAAAAGAGAAGCGCCGGACGCCCGCGTCTGTGTAGCACACGGACAAATGGAACCGGGCAAGCTGGAAAAAATACTCCTCGACTTTATCAACTACGAATACGACGTACTGATAGCAACCAGCATCGTAGAAAACGGCATCGACGTGCCCAATGCCAATACCATCCTCATCAACAACGCCCAGCAGTTTGGCCTTTCCGACCTTCACCAATTGCGCGGCAGAGTAGGACGCAGCAACCGGAAAGCCTTCTGCTACCTCTTGTCTCCGCCGCTCTCCTCCCTCGCACAAAATGCCCGAAGGCGATTGCAGGCCATCGAAAACTTTGCCGAACTGGGCAGCGGCATCCACATCGCCATGCAAGACCTGGATATACGGGGCGCAGGCAATATGCTGGGAGCCGAACAAAGCGGATTTATCGCCGACCTGGGATACGAAACCTACCAAAAAATTCTGGAAGAAGCCGTAAGCGAACTCAAACAGAACGAATTTGCCGAACTTTACAACCAACCCGACGGCGGCTTGCGCGACAAGGGCGAACATTACGTCCGCGAAACATTCATCGAAAGCGACCTGGAATTACTCTTCCCCCCCAGCTACATCCCCAACGATTCGGAACGCATTGCCCTCTACCGCGAGCTGGACAAGATGGAAAACGAACAGGACATCCTTGCCTTCGGCGAACGTCTCAAGGACCGTTTCGGCAAAACGCCGCGCGAAGGCAAAGAACTCATCCGCGTAGTACGTTTACGCCGGTTGGCCAAAGGATTGGGAATGGAAAAAATTATCTTAAAGAAAGGCCAAATGAGCATCCTGCTCATCGCCGACCCCGAAAGTCCCTACTACGAGAGCGAAGCCTTCGACAAACTTTTATCTTTCGTCAAAACATATCCCCGCCGATGTAATCTCCGCGAACCGAACGGCAAACGCAGCATCATCATCAAAGACGTCCCCACCGTAGACGTCGCCTGCCGCTTGCTCGAAGAGATGCACCAAATGCCCGTAAGCTGATACACCTTTTGCCGGCGCCCCGTCATTGCGGGCGGAGTGAAGCAATCCGGCACAGCGCATCCCGTCATTGCGGGCGGAGTGGGGCAATCCGGCACAGCGCATCCCGTCATTGCGAACAAAGTGAAGCAATCCAGGCACACACACTATTCCGGATTGCTTCACTCCGTTTGCCACGACGGGCTGGAGTTTGACCCTTAGTAGCCCGGCAACATCCCCAATACCTCTTCCCTTATTCCCTTATTTTATCCACGCCACACCTTGTAATAAGGGAATAAGGGAAGAAATACGCCGGGCTGCTATGGCTACTAAGGGCACTTTGAGGAATAAGGGTTTTCCATCCGGATAATAACGTATCCCGTCATTGCGAACAAAGTGAAGCAATCCAGGTACACACACTATTCCGGATTACTTCACTCCGTTTGCC
>JAISZY010000200.1 GCA_031284375.1 Tannerellaceae bacterium
ACAACAAAAGAAATGACATCGGTAAGAATAAAATTCAGGAAATCTGCCATAAGGGACAAGGAAGGAGTCCTCTATTTTCAAATCATCCACAAGCGTAAGGCTAAGTTAATCACAACCCGGTTTCATCTTTTCTCCCACGAATGGGACGCCCGTTCATCTACCGCAAGAATAGATAACGCCAATAGCGAAAGAGGCATGTATCTGCAAAACATGGAGGAAAGTCTGAACATAGAAACCCGGCAGATTTACGATTTAATCTCCATGCTCGAGAAAAGGAACGATTATACGGTGAAGGAATTGGCGGAATATTATATCCATCATTCTTTCAACGGCAATTTCTTTCCTTTCATAAAATATCTGATAAAGAAGCGCCGGGCCGAAAATCACACCAAAACCGCAACACTGTACGAAACCGCGCAACGCAGCTTTGCCCGATTCCGGCATGGAGAAGATATCCGGATAGATAAATTGGACCATATGCTGATGCAGCAATACGAAACATATCTGAGAAATAACAAACTGTGCATCAATAGTATTTCTTGTTATATGCGGGCATTGAGGGCCATATACAATCAAGCCGTGCAAAAGGGGCTGACCATGTCGAAGAATCCATTCAAGGACGTATATACAGGTATAGATAAAACCTCCAAAAGAGCTGTAAGAGAAGATATCATCATGAAATTAAAAGGGCTTAATCTCTCCGGACATACTTCCCTGCAATTAACGCGAGATCTTTTTCTGTTCAGTTTTTATACACGGGGAATGTCGTTTATTGACATGGCGAACCTCAAGCAAAGTAATCTTAAGAATGGCTATATCGTTTATGCCCGAAGTAAAACGAAACAAGTTCTGACGGTCAGAATAGAGAATTGCATAGAAGAAATACTGGAGCGATACCAACATGTAACGATAAACGATTACGCACTTCCTGTGTATAACCGGAAGAATCAAGATTACAACAGTCATTTGCGGACGTACAATAAACGGCTCAAACGAATATCCGGGATGTTGGATTTGGAAAAGCCATTAAGTTCTTACGTTGCAAGGCACTCATGGGCAACCATAGCGCTTCGGAAAGGTATTTCCGTACAAGTTATCAGCGAAGGGATGGGGCACGAAAACGAGAAAACGACTCGTATATATCTGGCCTCGCTGGATCAGTCTGTTGTCGACAATGCGAATGCTCAAATTATCGCCTTATAAATTTCTTTGCAGATGTCCGGCAATATACGCCGGGAGGGAGAGGATTTTTTTTTTGAGGAGAGAAAGACTACCTCTTGTTTAGAAGTAGTACGATGTGAAACTCACACCGCCGCAAATGTACAAAAGAATTTATAATAAGGATGTATTAAAAGAATAATTGCAAAGCACATTTTTTTATTCTCCCGATTCCTTATAAGAAAACGGCTATGTTCCAGGATGTTTAAATGAATGTTCAAAAAAAATCCCGGAGGGGAGTTTTTTTTGAATCATTCATCACGATAAATATCAGAACAATGGAAGAGGTAAACAGGATGCACCTCTATCATTGTTCTACAAAATGTTCCAAAATTCTATCCTCGAAACAAATAGAGCTTTAATGCCGACTTATAATCAATACGATATAGAATGTATCATTTCCGTACTACTTCTAAACAAGAAGTGGTACAACAAACATAAAAAGAACTGCCTATGAAACAAGAAATGTAATGCTATTATCAAATCAATACATGCAAGAATGTATGTAGAATGTAACCTTATAAAAAAAGTAATCTAATTTAATTGAAGATGAAAAACAAACAAAAAATGAAATCAAAAAAGAGAACCCTACTCTCTCCCAACAGGAAAATGTCTTTTGTACTGCGAAAGCTTTCCTTTTTATTTTTCTTTACTTTTAGTTTCCTCTTGGCGCAAGCCCATACGATGGTTCCCGAAAAACAACAAAGCGGAAGAATCGTTGGCGGAACGGTTGTAGACGAAGCCGGCGAGTCACTGATAGGTGTAAATATTCAGGTGAGAGGAACAAACACCGGAACCATTACGGATATAGATGGGAAATTTTCCATCCAAGCGCCTGCAAACACCGTTGTCCTTCAGGTTTCGTACATAGGATACGTATCGCAGAATGTAACTGTTACCAACGATCAACCTTTGCGGATTGTGTTGAAAGAAAATACTCAAAATCTGGAAGAAGTTGTAGTAGTAGGATATGGTATCCAACGGAAAAGCGACCTGACAGGTTCTATCACCAAGGTAGCCGCCGAAGAATTTCAAAACACGCCCGTAACAGGGGTTGAAATGGCTTTGCAAGGTCGCGCGGCCGGGGTGATGATTATGTCTCAAAGTGGTGCGCCGGGATCGGGTACATCCATCCGGGTACGTGGCGTGGGCACGGTGAATGATGCAAACGATCCGCTGTATGTAGTAGATGGTATCCCGGTAAGAGATATAAACTTTCTAAGCCCGTCCGATATATCTTCTATTGAAATTCTTAAGGACGCTTCGGCAACCGCCATTTATGGCTCGCGCGCTTCCAACGGCGTTGTGCTGATAACAACTATGCGCGGTAATGGCGAAGGAGACGTTATCCGAACCCGTGTCAAGTTTGATGCATATTACGGCGTGCAGAATGCTATCAACGTGCCGGACTTATTGGATGCAGAAGGATTTATTACGTATAATCAAATCGCATACCGTGATAATCCCGACGGATTCAACCGAGACTTCAGAGATATGGGAGCCATGCTGGATGTGGTAGAAAAAGTAACGGGCAGCCGACAAGGTACCAATTGGTGGGACGAAGTGTTTCAACAGGGAGAAATTCAGAATTATAGTTTAAACGTAAGTGGCGGAAACAAGAAAATATCCTATATGTCGAGCGCTACGTATTTCGACAATAAAGGGATTGTCGCTTTTTCCGGTTTCGACCGTCTGACACTGAGGCAAAACGTAGATCTGAATATATCCGAAAGAGTAAAGCTGACCACCAATGTAAGCGTAACTCATACAAACAGGCACCAGATTACCGAAAATGAGTTGGAGAACGGCGTAGTCTTCGGAGCCATTACCTACGACCCTACCACTCCGGTTTACAGAGGCGGTTATGTTGGTATTCCGGGATGGGAAGACCGATTGCTAAACTACGACCCGAATGATGAGTTTTCCGTATTCGGAACAGGTAAATATACCAATAAAACACAGCCATACGCCACCGCATACCGGTCGGGGAAACTGAGAAACGAAGAAGGACTCAGCTTGGTAGGGAATATTGTATTGGATATAAAAATATTCCCCTGGCTTATCTTCAAAAGTAATTTAGGCGTTGACAGGAGAAACATCATCAACGACCAGTTTACTCCCAAGTATTATTTAGACCCGGACGAAAAGTCGGACAATAATACACTCATGAAGCGGCAACGACATTATAACAGTTGGGCCTTTGAGAACACAATCAATGCAAGCCGGAAATTCGGAGACCACAACCTCTCGGCCGTAGCCGGGGTTACGATGGAAGGATGGGACAATACCGACTTCAGAGCATCAAGACAAGGAATACCCAGCAACTCCCCAGACATGTGGGTGCTGAACGCCGGTACATTCAATCAAACCAACGAAGGTTCGCACGACCATCGCTCCATGATGTCTTATCTGGCTCGCGTGAATTATGGATTTGCAGACAAATACCTCATTACGGCTTCCATACGAGCCGACGGTTCTTCCAAGTTTCTGAAAGAAAACCGCTGGGCTTCCTTCCCTTCCGTTTCAATAGGCTGGCGTTTGTCGCAAGAACAATTCTTCCAAGATATCGAACAGGAACTGATATCAAACATCAAGGTAAGAGCCGGATGGGGACAGATTGGAAACCAAATGGGATTGGGAAACAACGACTATATCAACACCATTACGGGAGACAATGCCAGAAAGTATGTTTTCGGACAGAATAAAACACAATACACCGGCTATTCGCCCGACGGTATCGGTAATCCGCAAATCCAATGGGAAACGTCCGAACAAACCAACATCGGTTTAGACCTGGCCCTGTGGAACGGAAAACTGAGCGCTACGCTGGATTACTTCCTCAAAAATACCAACGACATGTTGGTGCGAGTCCCCCTTCCCAGATACATGGGACTCGGATTGGGCGGAAACAGCAGAGACCCTTGGGCAAATCAAGGTTCCATACGAAACGAAGGATTTGAAATGCAACTGACCTGGATTGATAAACCCAAAAAAGATTTCAATTATACCATCAGCGGAAACCTCACAACGGTGAAGAACGAAGTAACCAGCCTGGGAGATAGCGGACCGATGCCGGGAGGAAACGAACGTATCGGAGACGTGACCTTAACCAAAGTCGGATGGCCTATCGGTTCCTTCTACGGATGGGAAGCCATCGGCGTATTTCAGAATCAGGAACAGATTAACAATTCCCACATGAAAGACCGAAATCCGCGTCCGGGCGACTTGATCTTCAAAGACCAGGACGGCGATGGCTTTCTAACGGACGACGACCGGATAAGCCTCGGAAACCCCTTCCCCACCCTGGGCTTCGGGCTGAACGCATCGGCGCAGTACAAAAACGTAGATTTGACGCTCTTCTTCCAAGGACAAACCGGGAATACCATCTTCCGGATATTCAAATACTATACCCATCAGAAAACCGGTTACTTCAATACCTACAAGGAAGTGCTCGAAGAAGCCTGGCGTGCTCCGGGTACACTGGGGGCCGACGACCCCGGCAATCCCTCAAACACGGAATTTCAGATACATTATGACCCCGGACTGAACACAAAAGCATCCAGCTATTATACGGAAGACGGTTCCTATGTGCGCCTGAAAAACCTGCAAATAGGCTATAACCTGCCCAAGAAGTGGCTCACGCCGGCTCACATCAGTAATTTACGCATCTATGTAGGCGCCCAGAATCTGTTTACAATTACCAAATCGAAGGTCTTAGACCCGGAAATGGCCGGGAATAACAACGGGAATCCGAGAGACTTCGGAATCGATCGTTCCAACTATCCGCAATCGAGAACCTTCATGGTAGGTTTGGGTCTTACGCTTTAATCACTTAAAAAGAATTGAGTTATGAAAAAGTATTCTTATATCGTTTTAGTTTGCATGGTCTGCCTATTCACCGGATGTGGAGATGAATTTCTCGATAAACCTCCTTTCGGTATCCTGACCGACAACACGTATTTCCAGACGGAAGCCGACGCTTTTACCGCTCTCACTGCCATTTACAGCTATCTGGGAGGAGACAACAACGACATGGAATTTGTTGGATATGAATTGGGAGACATGACTTCCGACGACGCATGGAAAGGAGGCGAAACCGATAACGACCGACCCTTCGTTAATGACCTGGCCTTTTTCCGCGCCATGTCCAACAATCAAGATGTAGAAGGATGGTGGATGAACAACTATCAGGGCATCTTCCGCGTAAACGCCTTGCTGGAACGTCTTACCAATATTCCTTTCACCGACGAAGCCCTGAAAGCCCGTTACGAAGGAGAAGCACGCTTCATCCGGGCCTTCCTGTACCTGAACCTCGTGCGGATATATGGCGACGTACCTCTGGTGGATAAAAGATTAATCTATCCGGTAGACCAATACATCATCCCGCGTACTCCGGCAGCCCAGATACATGAGTTTATCCGCAAGGAACTGAAAGAAATTGCCAACGACGTCCCACCCAAAAGTCAGATGAACATGGCCAACGAATGGGGACGAGTAAGTCGGGGAGCCGTTTACGCATTGCTTGCACGCACGGAATTGTATTTCGGAGCTTTTGCCGAAGCAAGAGACGCAGCCAAATGGGTAATTGACTCCGGCGATTATTCGCTCGAAGCGCAATTTGGCGATTTATTCTTCAAGAACGACCTCATCAGCGAAGAATCCATCTTTGAAGTGCTTCACAAGAATACAGACGGGAACGGAGACGATACGATTCTTCCCACCTATTACCGCAGTCGCGGCGTTGGCGGATGGGGATTCCTCTGTCCCACCCAAAGCTTGGTGGATGAGTTTGAAGTTGGAGACCCACGCTTGCTCTATACCATTACCGAAACAGGCGACCGCTTCCCGCGTAAAAACGGAACAGCCGAAGTGCAAAACCATACCGGCTATACCAGTGGCAACGGATATCATTCCCGCAAAATGTTTTATCCCGAAGTCCGCCGCGCCAACAGAAGTCAGATGGATTTGAATCTGAAGAAAATCCGCTACGCTGATGTTCTTCTAATG
>JAISZY010000230.1 GCA_031284375.1 Tannerellaceae bacterium
TTTGCTGACCTTTTCCAACTTTTCCAGCGTGATGGTGCTTTTTATCATGCCGAAGGCGACAGTTGCCTTTTTACCTTGTATTTCAAGCACCGTTCCGGCGGATGTTTGCCCTTTCAGGCGGACGCTGTCGCCAAGGGCGATAGGTTCTTTGTCTGGCGCCGGTGTAGTTTTGCATTTGGTTTCTCCGGTGGTTATTATGGAGGCTTTGAAGTTGTCGAGCGTTTTGCGAGCTTGTTGGGTCTGTTCTTTGCCGGCCTGGGCTTCTTTTATTTCGCGGATGGTTTGTTCTATTTTGGCATTTGCTTCGGATAGTATCCGGGCGGCTTTTTCTTTAGCCTGGCGTATGATTTCTTTCTTTTCTTTGTTTACTGCTTCTACATCCTGCTCATAGCGGGCGGTGAGTTCTTCCAGTTTTTTTTCTTGCCGGTGGATGTTTTGTCGTTTGGTTTCCCAGTAGCGTTTATCGCGCACGATGTCTTGCAGGTATTTGTCCAGGTTGATGTAATCGGCTCCTACTTTTTCTGATGCTTCGGCAATAACGTCTTCCGGTAATCCGGTTTTACGGGCTATTTCGATAGCGAACGAACTGCCGGGATTGCCGATGGATAGTTGGAAAAGCGGTTGCATCAGGTGGCGGTCGTACAGCATGGCGCCGTTTACTATTCCGGGGGTTTCCTGGGCAAAATGTTTGAGGTTTTGATAGTGTGTGGTGATAATGCCAAAGCTGCCTTTGCGGTTGAACCGGTCGAGGAGCGTCTCGGCGATGGATCCTCCTATCCGGGGTTCTGTGCCGCTTCCGAACTCGTCGATTAGTATGATGGTCTTTTCGTTGCAATTTTTGACGAAGAACTTCATGTTGATGAGGTGTGAGCTGTAGGTGCTAAGGTCGTTTTCGATGCTTTGTTCGTCGCCTATATCAATAAAGATGCCTGAAAACATTCCGGTTTGCGAACGTTCGTATATCGGGATAAGCA
Organism: Tannerellaceae bacterium; assembly: GCA_031284375.1. Lineage (GTDB taxonomy): Bacteria > Bacteroidota > Bacteroidia > Bacteroidales > Tannerellaceae > DFXE01. The sequence continues at coordinate 975 of JAISZY010000230.1, forward strand.
GTCCGCATTGCAGCATATACTGGAGTAGTCCTACGGTCTTGAGGCAGACGGATTTTCCTCCGGCGTTCGGTCCGGATATGAGCAGCAGGCGTTTGTCGCCGGTCAGCGTAATATCTATTGGTACCACATCCTTGTGCTGCTTCCGGTGGGAGAGGTAGAGTAGAGGATGTATGGCGTGTATCCAGTCTATCTGTGGTGTGTCTTCTATATCCGGGCGGATGGCGTTTATCTGTTCGGCAAAGAGGGCTTTGGCGCGGATGAAGTCGATATCGGCAAGAAATTCGTAAGCGTGGAGTATATCCGGTACCAGTGGGCGGACGGTGTTTGTAAACGTTGTCAGTATTTTGATTATTTCGCGCCGCTCGTCGCCTTCAAGTTCGCGTATGCGGTTATTTGCTTCTACTACGGCTTCGGGTTCGATGAAGACGGTTTTCCCGCTGGCTGATTCGTCGTGCACGATGCCTCGTATTTTTCGTTTGAAGGCGGGAGCGACGGGTATCATCAGGCGTCCGTCGCGCATGGTTGGAGTCACATCTTTATCGACTATGCCTTCCGTCCTGGCGGCGTGCAAGATAGATTGAAGACTTCGCGAGATGCTGCTCATGGTTGAGGCTATTTCTCTACGTATCTGCTGCAAGGTGGGCGAGGCATTGTCTTTTATTTTCCCGAATTTGTCTAATAAAGTGTCTATCCCGGCTGTGATTTGGGGGAACACTTGTATGTTACCGGCCAGGGCTGTCAGCGCGGGGTAGGGAATATGTTCTCCTTCTTTTACCTTGAAAAAGCGAACGATATCGTGGATGGTTTGTAGCGAGCGTTTCAGGTCGAACAATTCTTTTTCGTCGAGGAAAGTTCCTTCGGGGCGTATTCGTTTGAGTGCATTCCTCACGTCAAAGAAATAGGCGCCTGGAAATTCTGTGTCGCCATGCAGGATATGTACAAATTCATCGGCTTGGTTCAGCCATGTGCAGACGAGGGGGTAATGCGTGGAGAAAGACATGGCGACTACCCGTTCTTTGCCCAGGGGACTTAGGCATTGTTCGGAAATCAGGTGGCGGATTTTGTCGAAGCCTGTCTTTTCTTCAAAGTTTTGCGGATAGATCACAGGGGAAGTATAGAGTTGTTTATTTTATTTAATGATGACGCTTGTTTCCTTGCGTATGGAAGGATGAACTGCAATATCTATCTTTTCTTTCCCGCTTTTGACACGGAACGTACAGGTGTTGACGCCCGTAGGATTCACGGAGGGGGCATATTTGTAAAGATAGGAGAAGACTGCCATGTTTTTCGGATTTTGAATGGCCTCTGCGATTTGCGTGTATTTGAATTTGTCCCAGTACATGCAATAGCGGAATCCATTGGCGTCGGAGAATAAAGTAACTGGATCGCGTAATGACATGGTGTTCATTATAAACTGTTTGTATGCGGAAGTGTATTCTTCTGCCGCATGATTCATGTTCTGATTGTCTATCTTCTCGATTATATCGCGCATTCGCAGGCCGGCGACATGGGCTGGAGAGTTGGGGGTTATGTCCATGATTTGTTCCAGGCGGTTGATATTGTAATTTATGCCTGTGTAATTATAGGTTTTCCGGCTTACCAGGAATTGTACGTTCCGGTTGTATTTGACATACGGGTATTGCATACACATCAGCGGAATATGTACTTGGGCATAAGCGTCCAGGCGAAAGGTGGCACTCATCATTTCATTAGACTCACATTCCCACAGGACACGTCTTGTTTTGAAACGCTTATCTATCAAACGGACTCCCAATTGCAGTAGATATTCGGCTTCTGTTTCGGCCTCTGCATGACTCAGGAATGGAAATTTCTCCATCCGGTTGGATGTAAAGTTGTACCGGTAAGTATACGAACGCTCCGCTGACGCCTTGTTTTCTTTTGTCACATCGAAGTTGGGGTTCTTTTTATAGAAGTAAAAAGTTTCGACGAGCATGTCCGGTCGGATGGAGTCATAGGTCAATCCTTTTGCCTTAAATTCTTTTTCTATGCAGGTGTTTATTGTTTCTTCCAGCTTGCGGTTATTCTCATCGACAGGAGTGAAGGAATAGGTTTTATACAGAGCATAATCCATCGTGTCTGTAGTTGTTGTAAAGGGGCAGACAAACAATTGTTCGCTTGTGGTTTCAAGGCTATACATGGCAAAGGCGGTAGCCAGTTGGTCTTCTGTGATGGCATCGATGCGCTTGCAATCTTTCTTTACGTTTACCAGTTTGGTCGAGTCCGTCAGGTTGTTTATGGTAAGTTGCACGTCACTTTTGTTGGCAGGATTGAGCAGTCCGAGTATATCTCCGACTGCTATGCTGTCTACCGGGATTCCGTCGATGGCTTCAATGATATCGTTTACGTTTAGTCCAGCCTGTTCGGCGGACGAGTAAGGATATACGTGGGTGATCACTAATTTCCCGTTTCCCCAGTTGGGAGACTTACTGACGTCGTATGTAAATCCCAAACGGCAGATCGTAGGGTTTTGCCCTTGCATATATCCGGAGAAAATCATAAGTTGCAATAAAACATACAAGATAGATCGTTTCATGTTCATTTATGTCATCGTTTTCGTATGGTGCAAAGGTACGATTTTTGCCCGTATTCTCAATCGGATGTATCCTTTTCCCAATCGGATGCGTTTTTTCATTGGATGAGGAACGTCAGGTTGGTGCCGGGATCGTGTTTAGCTTTCAGTGCCAATTTGCGATTCGAAGTCGTCACCTTGCCAGTGATAAATTCAGGGATATTGTAGGATTTCATGGAGCGGTGGTAAAAATCCGTATCCTTTTGGGGCAGAAGGAAGGGTTTGGAGGCTTTTCCTTTGCTGTTTATATAGGCTATGAAGGGGCGTGTATAGAGTCCGTCTATTCTCCGGCTGCTGAATACTATCCAACGGCTGTTACTGCTCCAGGAGTGATAGCTCTCCACGTCGTCGGAGTTGAGGATGTCTACCGGACGGTTCGCTCCATCGGAAAGGTCGAGCATATACAAGTCTGCGTCTTTGTGCCAGATAGAAAAGTTGCCGTAGCCCGAAAGGGTATATAGAAGGTATTTCCCGTCGGGCGATACGCGCGGGAATGAAGCGCTTTTTCCTCCTTCTGCCGCATGGTATAATGTGTCTGTGACTGCGCCGAAGGTACGCGAAGCGGGGTCGAAGGAAATGGAACAAAGGTCGTATTTCACTTCTTTGAAAGACTGTGGCATCGGTCTGGCGGGGGCGGAACAAAAATACAAGGTCTTTCCGTCGGGCGAAAAAGTCGGGAAGGTCTCAAATACGTGGGGTGAAAATAGTGTGGAGGCAGTTATTATTTCATGTTTTTCCACATCGTAAACCACTATGTCG
>JAISZY010000044.1 GCA_031284375.1 Tannerellaceae bacterium
CTGTAAACGTTTTACTTCTTCTTCGTCGTACTGTTCCTGAGCACGTTCTACCAGAGAAACAATATCTCCCATTCCCAGAATACGGTCGGCCATACGTTCGGGATGAAACACGTCTAAAGCATTCATTTTTTCGCCGGTACCCACAAATTTAATCGGCTTATCTACAACCGTACGGATAGAAAGAGCTGCACCTCCACGGGTATCCCCATCCAGTTTCGTAAGCACCACTCCGTCAAAATTCAGACGGTCGTTAAATTCCTTGGCGGTATTAACAGCGTCCTGTCCTGTCATAGCATCTACTACAAAAAGTATTTCGTTTGGTTGTATCGCTGTTTTGATAGACGTTATTTCTTGCATCATCTGTTCGTCTATCGCTAATCGACCGGCTGTATCAACTATCACCAGGTCATATCCTTTCAGCAAAGCTTCCTTTACGGCATTTTTTGCGATAAGTATCGGATTTTTGTTCTCAGGCTCAGAATATACGGGCACCTCTATTTGTTTCCCTAAAATATGTAACTGCTCGATGGCCGCCGGACGATAAACATCACAAGCTACTAAAAGCGGCTTCTTTCCTCTTTTTGTTTTCAGCAAATAGGCCAATTTTCCGGAGAATGTAGTTTTACCCGACCCTTGTAACCCCGACATTAACACAATGGCGGGAGATGTTTTCAGATTAATATCGGTAGCCGTTCCTCCCATCAATTGCACCAATTCATCGTGTACAATCTTTACCATCAGTTGTCCGGGTTTCACGGCTTTAAGTACATTTTGCCCCAACGCCTTTTCTTTCACCGTGTCGGTAAATTGTTTTGCCACTTTATAATTAACGTCGGCGTCCAGTAATGCTTTCCGTACATCTTTCAAGGTTTCTGCCACATTGATTTCCGTAATACGGCCTTCCCCTTTCAATAATTTGAATGATTTGTCTAACCTTTCGTTTAAATTTTCAAACATAATATATTAATGTATTATTTCTTACTACAAATAGCATCACAAAGGTACATAAAAAAAGTAGAACTATCATTCTTAACAAAAGACATGCAGGAGGAGGTATTGCCGTAATGAAGACTTTTAATTTTAATTTATTGATTTCATCCAATACGTAAAACAGAGATTATCCGAAATAATCGGAATATTTTGATATCTTCTTTCCCAAAATCATCTATTATCACTCATTAAAACAGTGCAAAAGGGAGTGGAAGTGTTAAATATGCAAAAAAACACGTTAAAATCGACTTTCTCATCAAAAAAAAGTTACAAAACACGATTTATTCGTAAGAATAATAATATATTTGCAACAGATATATCGGAGATTTGATTTTTACATTAAGAATGATTTTGATGGTAATCTAAGAGTAAGTGTGAAATAGTGTAGGTTTTAATAGGTTTTAGTCTTTAGAAAGTATAAAAGAATCGAAGTGGTACTTCGCAGGTTAAATTTAGTTCAAACGCCGATTATATAAAGACCAATAACTATATTATTTTTTTCGTATGAAGAATATAATATAGTTATTTTTTTGTAGAGAAGAACACATGTTACCTAAAGAATTAAGAAACAACAATATATTTTGCTAATCAAGAATTAAATAATCAGGATTCATAATAAATTCTGTTGCCATTGCTTTTATAATATCCGGTTATTCTATGTTCTTTCGTATATGAGAAAGATACTTCTGCATTGCCGGAGAATCTTTATTTTCAACGATTTCCTGTAATTTCAAAAGTTCTTCCTGAATACGTTCTATCTGTTTAGGAGTACGAGGATTAAACAATATTTCCGCCAATAGATAATCGTCTTCGGAAAGTAAACCGCGGGCAATTTTCATGTGACGCTTAAATGTTGTTCCCGGAGCATCCTGATGCTCCATGGTGGCTGCAAAAACTAAGGTTGAAGTAAATGGGATTCCTAAAGAATAAGCTACCACCCGGTCGTGCTCTTCAAAAGAGTATTCGAAAATGTTTAATTTTAGTTTAGCATACAAATCTTTGAAAAAGATTTTCCCTAAATGATCGGACTCCGAAATAATGATCGTATTTTCTTTCTCCAAACTACCTAAATTGGCAAAGGTTGGTCCAAACATAGGATGGGTAGAAACATAAGGAAAACCGCAACCATCGTAAAAGTCCTGCAAGTTGGTTTTTACGGAGGCTATGTCGGATATTATACATTTGGGAGGCAAATAAGGAATTACCGATGTAAAAGCATGAATGGTTTGATGTAATGTGACACAGTTTATTACCATATCAGGAACAAATTCCGCTATTTCGTCGGGCTTTTGCAACCGAAGTGCGTTGTAAATGAATCGCATACGTTTCGGATTACTCTCCAATACAGCTACTTCATGTTCAAAACTCAGCAGGTCGGTGAAGAAAGAACCCATCTTTCCTGCACCTAATATTAGTATCTTCATTTTTCGTTTCCCATTATAATCATCTGCTGACGAACAGATTCTTCATGTATCTCTTTCAATATATTTTTTATAAAGTCGGGATGGAGTTCCATTGCTTCTCCCATTCTCGAACGTTTTTCCAGAAGTTCGCTATAACGGGGCGATTGGAGCACCGGCATATTATGCTCTTTCTTGTAAACGCCTATTTCGCGGGATATGCGCATGCGTTTCGACAGAAGCTCCAGCAGTTGTTCGTCGATATGATCAATCTGGCGACGTAGTTCCGACAGATTTTCCGTAGTCTGTACTTCGTCACGAATAACGAGCAGGTTCAAAACATAATCAAGCACATCCGGCGTAATCTGTTGCTCTTTATCACTCCAGGCAGCATCGGGATTGCAGTGCGATTCAATCATCAAGCCGTTGAAACTTAAATCCATTGCTTGTTGCGAAAGAGGAGCTATCAATTCGCGTTTCCCTCCAATATGGCTGGGATCGCAAAAGATGGGAAGTGCAGGCATTCGGCGACGCAATTCGATAGGAATATGCCAAAGCGGAAGATTGCGATATATCTTCTTGTCGTACGAACTAAATCCACGATGAATCACTCCTATTCGCCGGATACCTGCGCCATAAATGCGTTCGATAGCTCCAATCCAAAGTTCCAAATCCGGATTGACGGGATTCTTTATCAAAACGGGAATGTCTATGCCTTTCAAGGTATCGGCAATTTCCTGCACGGCAAAGGGATTTACGGTTGTACGGGCGCCTATCCAAAACATATCAATTCCGGCATTCAAGGCTTCGAAAACATGGTCGCGCGTGGCTACCTCCGTGGCCACGTACATGCCGGTTTCCTTTTTTACTCGTTTCAGCCACTGAAGGCCTATCTCCCCTACCCCTTCGAAACCTCCCGGCTTTGTGCGAGGCTTCCATATTCCGGCACGGAATATTTTAATTCCTTTACCGGCTATGCTATGCGCCGTTTCCATAACTTGCGCTTCCGATTCTGCACTACAGGGACCTGTGATGATGATGGGGCGTTGCGGATCAAGACCGGGTAAGACGATTGATTTCAATTCCATTTCCATAGGATCTTATTGTTTAATTATTTTAATTCTATTGTTTGTTATTTTAATGAGTTTTGTATTCTGATTAATGCTTCTTCCAGAATTTCTTTCTTGCAACATAACGAAATTCGCACGTATCGTTCTCCACAACTGCCGAATATGAAACCGGGGGTAATAAATACATTTGTTTCATATAAGATTTTATCTGCTAATTCTCCGGAGCTTCCGACTTCGTCCGGTATCTTCCCCCAGAGAAACATGCCGACTTGTTTTTCATCATACCCACAATGCAGGGCGTGCATAATCCGGCCGGCCAACTCGCGACGGTTCCGATAAACATTATTCATCCCGTCGTACCACTCCTTGGTAGCTTTCAGGGCTGTGGCGGCAGCATACTGCATCGGTTTGAACTGCCCGGAGTCGATGTTGCTTTTTACTTTCAATATCCATTGAACAAATTGAGCATTCGACGCCAACATGGCAATACGCCATCCGGACATATTGTGCGACTTGCTCAGAGAATTCATCTCTATACATATATCTTTCGCTCCGGGAATACTTAATATGCTTAGTGGTTTATCGTTCAAAATAAAACTATAAGGATTATCGTTTACAATCACGATACCGTGCTTGCGTCCAAAAGCTACTAATTTTTCAAAGAGTTCCCTGTTTGCATTAGCGCCTGTGGGCATATTGGGATAATTTACCCACATCAGTTTTACGCCGGAGAGGTCGGTTTGTTCCAAAGCTTCAAAATCGGGATACCAGCCGGATGTTTCTTTCAGTTCGTAGGGGACGATACGGGCCTCGACCAGATGACTTACCGAACTGTATGTCGGATATCCGGGATTGGGAACCAAAACGCCATCGCCGGGATTCAGAAATGTCATGGATATGTGTAAGATACCTTCTTTCGATCCTATCAACGGTTGTATTTCCGTGTCTGGGTTTGTCTCAACATTGTACCAGGCTTTATACCAGGCTGAGAATGCCTTGCGAAGCTCCGGGATGCCTACATAAGGTTGGTAACCGTGTTCGTCCGTCCGCATAGCATGTTGGCATAGCGTTTCGATAGTTTGCACCGAAGGAGGGAGGTCGGGGCTTCCGATACCTAAGTTGATAACCTGCTTCCCTGCAAGATTCATGGCTGCAATTTCTTTTAATTTCAGCGAAAAATAATATTCGCTTACCTGATTTACACGCGTAGCCGGCGCAATGTTACACACTTTGTTTTCCTTCTGCATATTCTCCTAATATTTTAAAATCTTTTGTGAGTGGAATAACGGCGTCTAAAGCTTGCTTGTAGCGCATATAATTATCGAAAGTAAGATTGATGTAGAATAAGTATTGCCATTCGCGCCCGATAATCGGAAGTGATTGTATTTTGGCAAGATTCATATCGTAGAAAGAGAGGACGGATAGTATCTGCGACAAACTGCCTACGGTATGCGGAAGGGCAAAAACAAGAGATGCCTTGTTTTTCGTTGCTCCTCGAAGGATTTCGTCGGCCGTCCAAGGGTCGGCAATTACTAAGAAGCGGGTGAAGTTATGCTTATTGGTTTCTATGCCTTCCGCCAACACTTCCAATCCGAATATCTCGGCTGCCTGACGGCTGCATATAGCCGCATGTCCTTTCATTTGATGTTGGGCTATCCACTGAGCGCTCATGGCCGTGTCTTCCTTTTCTACAATTTTCACGTGAGGCAAGGTGTCGAGAAAATCCATACACTGCATCAAAGCGATGGGATGAGAATCTACCTCCGTAATCTCGCGGATGGACGAACCGGGCAATGCCGCCAGCGAATGAGAAATTCGCAATTTATATTCGCCGATGATGGTAAAGCCGCTTTGGCGAATCAATTCGTGATTTTGCAACAAACTGCCGGCTATGGTGTTCTCGATGGCCATCAGGCCAATGGCCGACGGATCTTTTCTCACAACGGCTATTACATCTTTAAATGTATCACAGCCGATAATCTCAATTTCTTCTTCTTCAAAATAATGCCGAGCCGCTATCGCGTGATAAGAACCGGCTATACCCTGGATGGCTACTTTCTTTTTCATCTTTCTTTATTGTACAGTTAGTATTTACAAAAAAGTCCCGCCGCTTCCGGCAGGACTTTATATGATTTCATTTTTTATTTTGTTTATCAACCATGATTTACATACAAACTCCTGCCTTTACTCTGCTAAAGTAAAAGTAGTAAAAATAGTATGTAAAGCCGAATTGATGCATTGTTCTTTCTTGTTTCGGGGGCAAATATAATACTTTTCGCAGTAACTCATGCCGGGGCTTGTTTAAATTTTGAATCATCGTTGTATTTTATCAGATTATAGAGGTTCATAAGACCGGCTCAACTTCTCCTGCAAACGCTTTGCGTCTCCGGGGCTGAGAGACTTTGAACGTCTTTAATCCATAACCCAAGATACCGTCTTCGCTTATCCCTTCTACTACGATTACATAATCCGTCAATTTGTCGGCTGTATAAAACGAGGTTGTAACTCTACCCGTATGGTCTGTTTCCAGCACGGGTTGCCAATAGATGGTAGCTCCCCGCACATCCGGCGTCGTATCGTTGTAGGCCGCTTCGGTGTGGTACGGGGGTACATAAAACTCTTTTACGAGGCAATAACCTTCCGGTTTGTATATCTCCAAACCCGGACGAAGTGGTTTCCCGGAAGGCTTTTTCGGAGAGATTTTCAAATGAGCAACTACCATGCCTTGATGGACTGTTTCGTCCGAACCTTTTATCATCTTATAGGGAAAGACTTCTATCCGGTCTATCATGTAGGCCGGGTAATTGTAAAATTGCAGAGGGGTTACTTCCATACCGGGATGACCTTCCGTTTGCAGCAGAAATAAAGCGCCATAATATCCATCCTGCGAATCCGGCGGACGATTGTTGGGCGGAGGCAAAAGATTCATGGCTTCTTTAACGCCTTCGTCGAAGTTGAACTGTTGCAGGAGATTTCCTCCCAAC
>JAISZY010000232.1 GCA_031284375.1 Tannerellaceae bacterium
TTATTTACTATCTGTCTTTCCATTTCAATAGTAGTCTTTGAAAAGTCTATTCCTAAAAAAGCATTTAACTGTTTGGGATACAAATAATCAAAAACACTAGAATTGGAAATATAATCATCAGAGGAGGTCATTTGTGCAATAAATTTCGAGAGAGCTTGTTCGTCTTGCGTCCATTCGCGGTTGCTTGAAAACATATTATTTACTATGATTTTTAATTCCCATATACTTTTATGTCGCAGGAATTCGTCTTCCTCTTTTTTCTCTATAATAATTAAGGACAACATACCTTCCTTGAAAGAAAGGTAATTTTCAACATCAATGGCTTCGTTCAGCAAGAAATAATGATTCATTGTTTTCTGATTTTGAATAATTCGGCAAAATCCATTTGAGTCTGGTCAAAGAAACCTTTTGGCCATGAAGATAATTCTCCTTTCTCATTAACGGATATGCTTTTTAAATCCGGCTGACCGGAATTTTCTGTTTGATTAAAGAAATTTATAGTAACATACGCCGAATTTATTTCCTGCTTGGCAATCGCTACCTGTATACCATTAATGACGTGGTCGCTGTGTGTTTCTACAATTACCTTCACGCCGGCGTTTGCAACCTTTGCAAGAAACTTTCCTATCTTTGATTGTGCCGATGGATGTAAATGCGCTTCGGGATTTTCTACAATCATGAAGCAACCCTCTTTTGCAATTAAACCTGTAACAAGAATAGGTAACACATAACTAATGCCGAAGCCGATATTAGGTGCAATAACCGGATCGTTTTTCGTAAAAGGATTATTTGCCCGTATCTGCGCAGATAATGTATCTATGTGGCAGGATGCCTGAACAGTTACTCCCTGTATTAAATAATTTAGCCATGCATTTACCTGTTGCAGCAGACGAGGACTTTCTTCTTCCCTGAATTTTCTTTTGTCGTCTACTTTAAAAGAATAGTTGAAAGACGTGTCGCCAAGCAACTGTGCCGTCTGTTCTCCTTGAAAACCGGTATTGGGAAAATCATAAAACACTATATCCTGTTTTATTCTTGGTCCGATACGTTCCGCATTTAGATAATAAAACTCCTGAGCAAATAATCCAGAAGTTTCACTTATACGGCTTTCTACTTCAACAGGGGTAAGGAAAAGTTCGTCATCTTTTACTTGATATTTGACATAAAACATATTGTCTTTTTCATATAATCCCAACAAAATGGCATTATCTTCGGAATCTCGCGTCAACACTTGATTGCTATTACCCAAGGCAAGGCGATAACTGTCGTTCAACCCTACATTTTTCCCATTGGATTCTCGATAAACATAGTGTTTACCGTCCCATTGGGCGCAATGTTCTATTGTTCGCCTTAAATACAGTAAAGATTGTATTGCCGTACTTTTTCCATTTCCATTGGCGCCGGTCAATACTGTTAGTGTATTCAGAGGAATAGATATATCGTTAAAACACTTGAAGTTCCGGATAATTAAGTTTTCCATCTATCAATACCTTAAATGTTCGTGTATAATCTTATCCACGCAAGAAAAAGCATATTGTATATTGGCTTTTCCATTTGTTCCGTAAGAGAGATAAGACCAAAGTTGCGTATCGCTTTCTATTGTCTTTGCTTCAGGTTTCAGCAAAGATTTTCTTTTATTTAGTCTTTGCACTTTTTCCGTTTCGTAATCGGCCAGCAAAACAGACCAGCTAACAAATAGCGCCTTGTTGATTAATTGTTTGTACGCCTTTGGTTCTATATCTTTTAATCGCACTTTCCGAAAAGCATATCTGCTCCCAAACAAATAATCTGCATTATTCATGGCGATAGAAAAATCTTTTACATAATGCGTCAAATCATCCATTGTTGATTTTTGTAATTCTTCTGTCAAATTATCGAGAGATAAATCCATATAGCCTGTATATTCGTCTATTTTTTTGTTCAACCTGCGGAATAGAATAAAACGGAGAGCCATTTCTTCGTCTTCCATACGGATGGATTGAATACTACCATCTGTGGCTTTTTTAAATTCTGGCAACGAGGCCATCTTCCGAAGTGTTTGCCTAAGCCCTTCTCCTGCCAAGCAATTCCGTATTTCTTGATTATTCAGAGGTTTTCCTCCTGTATTGATTCGTCTGAATATATCATATTTCACTTTAAAAGGAGAGGATGGGTCGATTACATTTCCCGATAGCTGAGTTAAATTAAACCAACGTGCATATTTGGGTTCCAGTGTACGGTAATATTTGTCTTCGCAACTGTCTTGCAAATATTCCAAATCTTTTAATGGAAATTTATTATTCATAAAATCAATGATTGCGCTTAATCGTTGCAGACCGTCTACCACGGTAAGTTTACCCTCCTTATCTTCCGAAAAATAAAACATGGGTAGCGGAATACGCAATAAAACAGACTCAATCAGGAGAGATCGCCGACGTCTATCCCATACGGAATGTCTCTGAAAGTCTGGATTTAATATCAGGTCTCCGCTATCTGCCATATCTTTTATCAGTTTAATGCTAAACTGCTTGGAGGATACTTTAATATCATCTGGGTTATATGGATTTATTACCCTGTCACTGCTATGTTCCGTGATGTCTGTTCCCGATTGTTCCAATTCAATAATATCTAATATTAATTGAGACAGTTTGGCTTTTAGTTCTTCTTCCGTGTTTGTTATGGTTTCATCCCGGTAGATTATTTCAAATTCTCGTCCGGTTAGTTTTATTTTCACACGGCAAGTATTGGATTCATCCGTTAAACAATAGCAATCTTCCCCGTCGGCATCTTTCTGAACTCTTAGCGATACGGCTTCGTTTTTGATTTTTAATTCTGCAAGTATCATAGGTATCCTATTCGTATCATTCTTTGTTTACGTTGTAATATATCTTCATCTGGTTGGCCAGGATGTGGGTGAATCCTTTTACGTCGTCGGCCGTCCAGGCTTTTTGTTCTTCGCCGTAGATACCGAAGTCGCTTTTCATCAAATCGTGTTCGCTCTCTATGCCTACCAGGGTGTAGCCGTAGGGTCGGAGGGTGAGGAGGACGCGTCCGGTTACGTATTGCTGGGTACTTTGCAGGAAGGCTTCCATATCGCGCATCACGGGGTCTAAATATTGGGCTTCGTGGAGGAACATGCCGTACCAATTGCCTATCTGGTCTTTCCAGTATTGTTGCCATTTGGTGAGGGTGTGTTTTTCCAGCGCCTTGTGGGCATGAATGATAAGTAGCGACCCGGCGGCTTCGAAGCCTACGCGACCTTTGATGCCGATTATCGTGTCGCCGATGTGCATGTCTCGACCAATGGCGTAGCGCGACCCTAAGGCTTCTACGCGGCGGATGGCATCTACCGGGCGCATCGCTTGGCCGTTTACGCCGGCTATTTCTCCGCGAAGGAAGTCTATCGTCAGGCTTTCTTCCGGTTCTTTTGCCGTGAGTTGGGAAGGATAAGCGTCGCCGGGCAAGGTCTGATTGGAATGGAGGGTTTCTTTTCCGCCTACGCTGGTTCCCCAAAGTCCTTTGTTGATGGAGTATTCCATCTTGCGGAAATCGGCTTCGTATCCGTGTTCTTTCAGGTAGTTGATTTCGTATTCGCGACTCAGGTTCATATCGCGCGTGGGGGTGATGATTTCGATATGTGGCGCAAGGACGTGAAACGTAAGGTCGAAGCGTACTTGGTCATTGCCGGCGCCGGTGCTGCCGTGGGCTACGGCGTGGGCGCCTATTTCTTTGGCGTAACGAATTACGGCCAGCGCCTGGAAGATTCGTTCGGAGCTGACGGAGATGGGGTAGGTTCCGCCTCGCAAAATGTTTCCGAATACCATGTACCGGATGCTTTTCTCGTAATATTCTTCTTCTATATTGAGCGAAGCGTGTCCGGCGGCGCCCAGTTTGTATGCTTTTTCTTCGATGGCTTTACATTCGGCTTCGGTAAAGCCGCCGGTATTGGCCAGCGCCGTGTAGACTTCGTATCCTTTTTTTTCCGAGAGATACTTGGCGCAGAAGGAGGTATCCAATCCTCCGCTGAATGCTAATACTACTTTTTTTCTCATGAATGATATTTTTATGTATTGTTATTTCTTTGCAAGACGGTGTTTGGTTGGGTCGTACAGCATGGCTGTGCAGATGCAGTATTTGCGGTTGGTGCGCACCAGAACATCGTGATTGATGCAGCCTTCGCAACCTCGCCAAAAGGCTTCGTCGTCTGTGAGGTCGGAGAAGGTAACGGGTACGTATCCCAAGTCTGTGTTCATCTTCATCACGGCGGCTCCGGAGGTGAGGCTAAAGAGTTTGGCTTTGGGCCAACGGAGTCTTGCCAGGGCAAAGGAGGCTTCTTTGACGCGTTTGGCCAGTCCGGCGCCGCGAAACTTCTCTACTACGATTAATCCCGACGTGGCTACGTATTGTTTATTCCCCCAGGATTCGATGTAGGTGAATCCGGCAAACTCCTCGCCGGCCAGGGCGATGATGGCTTTTCCTTCCTTCATCTTGAGGGCCAGATAGTCGTGCGAGCGTGTGGCTATTCCGGTGCCCCGCACTTTTGCGGCGGCCTCGATGGTGGCCAATATGGTGTCTACATAGGCTTCGTGCGAAGCGTCGGCTACCATAACATCTATTTCGATGGTTTCTGTTTTTGTGTTTGGTTCTGTATTCATTTCATTGGTAAGGGGTAGAAGTTATGGAATGAAGCGGGCAATGGCCTGGGCTACGTTGTCGCGACTGTATCCTTCGCGGGGGATGACGAGGATGGTATCGTCGCCCGCTACGGTGGCTAAGATTTCGGGCGGGGCGCCGGCGTCGATGTCCGAAGCGATGCCCATGGCGTATCCGGGGCGTGTTTTGATAACGGCCAGAATGCCGGAAAATTCCAAACCAAAACCTTGTTCCAAGGGAGGAGTTACTGCGGCGGAGTTATCCATATCGGTGGTACGATACACATAGGTATCGTTCCCGTTGTGGACGCGGGCTATCTTCAGTTGTTTGATATCTCTCGACAAAGTGGCTTGGGTAACCGAGTATCCGTTTGCCTCCAATCGCTTGAGTAATTCCTCTTGATTCCGAATCTTTTCCGTGCGGATGATTTGGGAGATGGTTTCGAGTCGTTCTTTTTTTTCCGTCATTATCGTATATTTATGCAAAACGCGGGCAAATATACAGGATATTATTGAATAAATATTTATTCCGGGAATCATTTTGTCTTCGGAAAATAATATTCCGTCGGTCGAAACCCACGAAAAAGACAATGTGCAGGCTCGTCTGTGCTACTAAGGGAACTTTATCGGAATAAGGGTTTTCCATCCGGATAATAACTGTTTCGTCATTGCGAACAAAGTGAAGCAATCCAGTTCCCCACGCAATCCTGGATTGCTTCACTACGTTCGCAATGACGGGGCGGGTAATCCTGGATTGCTTCACTACGTTCGCAATGACGGGTTGGACTATTGCAAAATCATTCACATAGAAAAAACCCTTATTTCCCAAAAGCTCCCTTAGTAGTACGGCAACCTCCTTGATTCTTCTGCCCTTATTCCCTTATTTTATGAATGTCACGCCCCGAAATAAGGGAATAAGGGAGGAAATGTGTTGGGTTGTTTGGGCTACTAAGGGAACTTTATCGGAATAAGGGTTTTCTTTCCTGTCATTGCGAACAGAGTGAAGCAATCCAGGTTTCCCCACGCAATTCCGGATTGCTTCACCCTTTGGGTTCGCAATGACGGGACGGGCAACTCTGGATTGCTTCACTCCGTTCGCAATGACGATTTGTATATTTACATAAAGA
>JAISZY010000145.1 GCA_031284375.1 Tannerellaceae bacterium
CTAAAAACCCCAAAATCAAGGCTTGCGACAGAGGCAAAAGCGGAGTTTACTAAAGTAAATGAGCATTTTGCCGACGGAGCGTAACGCAGAGTTTGGGGTTTTTAGAGGTGCCCTTATGATTTAAATTTCGTAAAATACGTGTAACCGGCCCATATTTTTGTATGAAACCTCAAGCACTCGTCAATCATCGTCCATACGTTTGTATGAGCTTCCGGGCATTTATTTTGCGCCATCTATTAAAAAAACAGGAGATAAACGAAAAAGTTTACCTCCTGCAAGTCTTTTGTACCGAACTACGGAAGCAGTCCTACCCCCGTACGCCGGGCTGTTTATTTGTATTTTTTATATCCGTATACGGCCAGACTGCCCAATTCTTCTTCGATGCGGAGCAACTGGTTGTATTTTGCCATACGGTCGGAGCGGCTCAGCGAACCGGTTTTTATTTGTCCGGAGTTGGTTGCTACGGCAATATCGGCGATGGTAGCATCTTCGGTTTCGCCGGAGCGATGCGAGGTAACGGAGGTATATCCGTTGCGATGCGCCATTTCGATAGCGTCGAGCGTTTCGGTTAGCGTTCCAATCTGGTTCACCTTGATGAGGATGGAGTTCGCGCATCCGGTTTCGATGCCTTTCTTCAGAAATTCCACATTGGTAACGAAAAGGTCGTCGCCCACCAATTGGCATTTCGAGCCGATGGCGTCGGTCAGCAGCTTCCAGCCTTCCCAGTCGCCTTCGTCCATACCGTCTTCGATCGAGTCGATAGGATATTTATCTACCAAATCCGCCAGGTACGCCACCTGTTCGGCTGCGTTACGTTTGGCGCCTTTGTTTCCTTCAAATTTGGTATAGTCGTACACGCCGTCTTCGTAAAATTCGGAAGCGGCACAGTCTAATGCAATCGTAACGTCCTTGCCCGGTTCGTATCCGGCCGCCCGGATGGCGGAAAGAATCGAGTTGAGCGCATCTTCGGTGCCTTCCAGCGTGGGAGCAAAACCGCCTTCATCGCCCACGGCGGTACTCAATCCCCGGTCGTGCAGCACTTTCTTCAGCGCATGAAACACTTCGGCTCCCGTACGCAATCCTTCGCGGAAGCTTTTGGCGCCCACCGGGCGAATCATAAATTCCTGAAAAGCAATCGGAGCATCCGAGTGCGAACCTCCGTTGATGATATTCATCATCGGAACCGGCAATACGTACGCGTTTGTTCCGCCGATGTAGCGATAGAGCGGCACATCCAGCAAATTGGCGGCCGCTTTGGCCACGGCCAGCGAAACCCCCAGCATGGCGTTGGCGCCTAATTGGGATTTGGTTTTCGTTCCGTCCAATTCGAGCAATTTCGCATCGATTTCCCGTTGATTCAAGGCGCTCATTCCGAGAAGAGCCGGAGCAATTACCTTGTTTACATTTTCTACGGCTTTGAGCACGCCTTTTCCTCCGTAGCGTTTTTTGTCGCCGTCGCGAAGCTCAATGGCTTCATTTTCGCCCGTAGAGGCGCCCGAAGGAACAGCCGCACGGCCAAAAGCGCCCGATTCCAAAAGCACATCTACTTCTACGGTAGGATTACCGCGCGAATCTAAAATCTCTCTGCCTAATACTTTTACGATTTCCATCTTAAATAATAGTTTAATAATAATTTATATATGATTTTCAAAGGACACAAAGGTAAAAAATAAATAAGTAAAATTGGAAAAAAGTACTACATTTGCCCAAATGCACGAATTATCCATAGCGCAAAGCATCGTAGCGCTCGCCGAAGAACATGCCCGCAGGCATCAGGCTTTGGCGATAGAAGAGATAGAGATAGAAATCGGCCGTATGGCCGGAGTGGAACTGCAAACGTTTGCCTTCGCTCTCGCCTGCGCCGTAAAGAACAGTATGCTGGAAAAGGCGCGCATCATACGCCACGATATAGACGGCGAAGGACGATGCGCCGAGTGCGACGATTCTTTTAAGGTAGAAACGCTTCTCAGTCCCTGTCCGCGATGCGGTTCGTATGCCGTGCAACTGACAAGAGGAAAAGAACTTCGCGTGAAATCAATTGTTATTAATAAATAAATGTATGTGTAACGCACACAATCATCCCCACAACGAACAGACGGTGCAGATAGAACAAGACATCCTCCACCGCAACAACCTCCTTGCCGAGCGTAACCGGGGGTATTTTGAGGCCAAGCGAATCTTGGCGCTGAACCTGATGAGTTCGCCCGGTTCGGGAAAGACCTCTCTCCTGGAAGCTACCATCCGCCGGATGAAAAACCGGCTGCCCATCTACGTCATGGAGGGCGACCAGCAAACATCGAACGACGCCGATCGCATTGCCGCGCTTTCCATACCCGTTTTTCAGATAAATACCGGAACGGGCTGTCATCTGGAAGCCGAAATGGTACATCACGCCGTAAAACATTTGGCGCCGTCCGAAGGCTCGCTCCTTTTTATCGAAAATGTAGGGAACTTAGTTTGCCCCGCCTTGTTCGACCTGGGCGAAAGCTATAAAGTCGTTATCGTCAGCACGACCGAAGGCAACGACAAACCGCTGAAATATCCGCATATCTTCCGGGAAGCCCACGTGTGTATCATCAACAAGACGGATTTGTTGCCCTACCTGGACGATGCCGACATACAAACCCTGCGCGAGAATGCCCTGAAGGTAAATCCCCGCTTGCAGTTGTTCGAACTATCCGCCGTGAAGGGCGCCGGCATGGACGCCTGGAGCGAATGGTTAATAAATAAAACATCGACACTTTTTGAATCATAAATTATGATAAACAGAGAATTAATTAATCCGCAACGCATCGTTGTCGTAGGCGGTTCCAACAATGTGCATAAACCGGGCGGACGTACCGTGAGGAACCTGCTGGACGGAAAGTACAAAGGAGAACTCTATGTAGTGAACGCCAAAGAAACCGAAGTGCAGGGTCTGAAATCGTACAAAGACGTACGCGATATACCGGAAACGGAACTGGCCATCATCTCCATCCCCAGCGCTTCCTGTCCGGAAGTAGTGGATATATTGGCCAAGGAAAAAAAGGTGAAGGCCTTTATCGTGGTCTCGGCCGGCTTTGGCGAAGAAACGAAAGAAGGAGGCCTTCTGGAAGACCGCATACTTCAGAGCGTAAACGACGCCGGCGCCACGATGATAGGCCCCAACTGTATCGGCGTGATGAACATGAATTACCAGGGGGTGTTTACTCAGCCCATTCCGGAGTTTCATCCCGATGGAGTAGACTTTATTTCAAGTTCCGGCGGAACGGCGCTATTTATCATCGAATCGGCGCTGACGAAGGGACTGCGCTTCTCGTCCGTATGGACGGTAGGAAATTCCAAGCAAACAGGCGTGGAAGAAGTGCTGGAGTATATGGATCATCACTTCAATCCGGCGCTCGATTCCAAAATCAAGATGCTATATGTGGAAAGCATCAAGAATCCCGACAAATTGCTTTTTCATGCTTCGTCGCTCATACGCAAAGGATGCCGGATTGCCGCCATCAAGGCCGGCAGCACCGAGTCCGGCAAGCGAGCCGCTTCGTCTCATACGGGCGCCATTGCCAGTTCCGATTCCGCCGTAGAAGCCTTGTTTCGCAAAGCCGGCATTGTACGCTGTTTCAGTCGGGAAGAATTAGCCACGGTAGCCTGTATATTTACATTGAAAGAAATCAAAGGAAAGAACTGCGCCATTGTAACTCACGCCGGAGGACCTGCCGTTATGTTGGCCGACGCTTTATCGAAAGGCCGCGTGAATGTTCCCAAATTGGAAGGCCCCATTGCCGACGAATTAAAATCTAAACTCTTCCCCGGCTCGGCGGTAGGCAATCCGATAGATATTATCGGAACAGGAACGCCGGAACATCTGGCCACGGCCATCGACTACTGCGAAAACCGCTTCGAAGATATAGACCTGATGATGGTTATCTTCGGAAGCCCCGGATTGGTAAAGCTATACGATACGTATGAGATACTTCACAAGAAAATGGAAGAGTGTAAGAAACCCATCTTCCCTGTATTGCCGTCTATTGTTACGGCCGGCCCGGAAGTTAGAAGTTTCATAAAGAAAGGGCATGTAAACTTTTCGGACGAAGTAACGCTGGGCACAGCGCTTTCGCGGGTAATCAACACCCCCAAGCCTGCCGGTCTGGACATTCAGTTGTACGGCGTCAATATTCCGGAAATTCGCCGGATGATGGAGAGCTTTCCCGACGGTTATTTAAGCCCCGAAGACGTGCGCAAGGTATTGAAAACCGCTCAGATTCCACTTGTAGAAGAACGGGTGGCCACCGAAAAGGAAGAGCTGACGGCCTTTACGGAAAAGGTAAAATATCCGGTCGTACTCAAAGTAGTAGGCCCGGTACATAAGAGCGACATCGGCGGCGTAGCGCTCAATATCCGCAGCGAAGAGCATCTGATATTTGAATACGAACGGATGATGAAGTTGCCCGAAGTGACAGCCGTACTCATCCAGCCCATGCTGAAAGGGCAGGAACTATTTCTTGGAGCGAAGTACGAAGACCGTTTCGGGCACATTGTGCTATGCGGTTTGGGAGGTATTTTTGTTGAAGTATTGCAAGATGTATCCTACGGTTTGGCCCCCCTCTCGTACGACGAAACCTTTTCGATGATTCGTTCCCTGCGCGGCTATCCGATTATCAAAGGAACACGAGGCCAGCAAGGCATCGACGAACAGCAATATGCCGATATCATTGTCCGCCTCTCCACTTTGCTGCGTATATCTCCGGAGATCAAAGAAATAGACATTAATCCATTATTAGCCACAGAGCGAGGACTATTTGCCGTAGATGCACGTATCCGAATAGAAAAGTAATTGTATATTTGCGGTGGTAAAACAAATTAATAATTAAATCAATGAATAAAAAAATAGAACAACAGTACGACGAGGAAGAATCCGTAAAGTTTATACAGAACTATCTTCCTCAGGAATTTAAGGAAAAGTTCAGCGATGACGATATCCTCTATCTGTTAGATCTGGCCGAAGAGTTTTATGAATCCAAAAGAGAGATAGACACCTTCGACGAGGACGACGAGGACGAACTCATTGAGTATATTCTGAAAAATGCAAAGGAAGACGGAGTCGGTTCTTTCGAGGCCGAGGCTATTTTGCATATTCTGAATGGTGAAATGGAATATTGTGAATCGATTCATTATTTTGAATAACGCCGGGAAGATTCCTTCTCTTTTAAATAAATCCCGCCAGGTAAAACTTTCTTGGCGGTTTTTTTATGTTTGTAATGGTATTCTATTTCTTTTATCGTAAGCATTGCCTGTATATCGTAGCTTCATTCTAATGATATTCATACGCCATCCGGTTTGCCGGGAGTTCGCAGAATCAATGGCAGCATTATTTGTAGCATTGTTTATTGCTTTGTTTATACATTATATAATCTGTTTATTCTTCTGGTTATCAGAACTCATAAAAACAAAAGGGAAACAACATTATATTGTTTCCCTTTTATTTTTGTATATTATCTTATTTGTTTTTACTATTTCAATTCCTTTATCCGTATATTACGAAACTTAACCGGCGAGCCGTGACCGAGAAACCCTATGTGGCCTTTTTTATTGAAAAGGCCGGGATGTTCTCTTTGGTCGGGCGTTCCGTTTTTCGTTGCTTCACGGATATTCCCGTCGAGGATAACTTCCCCATTCAGCGTTATTTTGATATGGTCTCCATCGGCAATCACTTCCTGAGAGTTCCATTCGCCAACAGGTTTTAGAAAGCCCCTTTTAGCCGGTATGATTCCATAAACGGAACCATGATACTGATAGCTCTTCAAATCTCTGTAAACAGGATGTTCATTGTCCAATATCTGCAATTCCATTCCTACGTAAGCGGCATCCCCTTCCTGAGGCGTACGGATACCTAAACCGTTATTCGCTGCCGGAGTTAGTTGAAAATCGAAGCGGAGGATAAAGTTGGCATATTCGCTTTTCGAATACAGGTTTCCACCGGAGCCTTTACTCGGAACCAAAGCAATTGTCCCGTCCGACAAGGTATAATTTACAGTGTTGCCTGTCCATTCATACATGTGGGTACCGTCGAACAGTATTTTATATCCTTCTTTCTTTTCTTCGTCCGAGAGCGTAAATGGCTCCTCACGTTTCAATTCTTTCACATAAATATCCCGATAGTATACCTTACTGCCGTGCGCTTGTAATTCAAGCTGTTCTACCGGAGGAACAGGTAGTTTTCGATTCCAGTAATTTTCGAGTATGACATCGTTTGTTACCAATTCTCCATTCAGATATACCGTTACGCGGTCTCCGGTCATTTTGATATACAAGGTATTCCATTCTCCTAATTTATTATCTGCCACTTTCAGCGGTTTGCTTTCATGTACTCTGTTGTTATACAAGCCTCCGGAGCCTACCTGCGCCCCCACTTTTACGCGAGCCGTATCCCACATCTGCACCTGAGGCGTGCCTCGGAGGTAGATACCGGCATCGGCTTCCGGGCCGGCAGGGTCGAGCATCCAGTCTACATACATTTCGAAGTCTGCATATTGCTTTACGGTACAAAGATTATCGTAGCCGGCTCCATCAAAGATAAGCAAGCCATTTTCTACCTTCCAGTCCTTACGCATTTGTTCGTCGGCTTTTGCTTGTTCTTTGGTCAATTGTTCCGGTTTCATTTGGGCGCGAGAAATCGGATTCCCCACCAAACCTTTCCATCCACTCAAATCTTTCTCATTAAAAATAGAGGCAAAGCCTTCTTCCTGAGGCATTTCTTCCAAATGTTTCTTTATATTTTCACGTTGGTAGGAAGCATCCGGATTGTCTAATATAGTTGACACTTTGTTCAATAACTCTCTTACCTTCGTTCCCGTATAGGAGGGATTATTCAACGCAATCGTCATGACGGCATTGGCAGCGACCTGCTGCACCGGTTTTTCATCCAAGAATCTACCGGCATACAGCAATGCCTGAAAAGTAGCCGTTCTTCCTATTTGCCGCAGAATCGTATTTTTCTGTTCATTTGTCCGGGCTATTTCCATTGCTTTGCGCAAATTGAGGTAACGATTCTCGCCGGTAAAAGCCGTGTTGGAAACGGATCGTATGTAGGCGGCAAGCGCTCGGTCAAAATACGCTGTTGCAGAGGTATCTTTACATATAGCAAATAATTCGTCCGCCACTTCCGCACCTTTCCATACCAATAAAGCCTCGAATGCGGCATCTCTGGCTGCCGTATGTCCTTGTTTGAAGCCGGCAACAATCGTAGATAACGCCTCTTTGTCGCCTGTGGCCGACAATACGACATAATATAAATGTTTTATCTGTTCGCCCGCCTGCAACATACGTTTGGAAATAACCGATACCTGTTCTTTAGCAGGAAGCGAGGCAATAGACGCTATTACTGCCTGCTGTAAAGGAGAAATGGCCTCGGCTTCAGCCGTTTCCAGCATACCGCACAACAAGGTCAGGTCTTTTTCGACTACCACATCTTTTAAGGCAATATAGGCCGCCTTCTTTACATCGGGAGCGCCCGACTTAATCAAATCAAGTATCGTGTTGAGACGGGTAGAGGCTTTACGTAACGCCAATACGTTGAGCGCCGCAATCTTTCCTGCGTCGGGAGCTTTGGAAACGATACGAACTACATCGGGCGTTACATCTCCTTTAAAAGCAATGAGTGCATCCCGTCCCAAGGAGATATCGGATTCCGTCTGTGTGAGCAAAGTTGCCAGCGCAGGGATGAAAGACGTGTCTCCTATCCGGACCAAAGTCCATACTGCCGCCTGCCGTACGGAAAAATCAGCGCTTTTTAATTGATTTAGTATTACCTGACGTGCCGGAAGGTCGAAACGGATGTCGAGCGTTTGGAGCAAAGCTTTTTTCTCATCGTCGAGACATTCGCGTCCTAACCGGTTTAGGATATCGACTTGCACTTCCGGTTTGGCTTTTGCCATTGTTTTTATCAGTTCGATATATACTTCGGAAGAAGTAAAAGCGGACGTATAATCTAAGGCGGCATTTCTATATTCGCGGGATGGATCTTTTAAGGCGACCAGCGCTCGTTTCAGTCCTTTTTCCTTTTCGATGGAGAGTAAAATCTGCAACGCGGCATTCCGTGTATGGGTTTTCCCCGCCTTAGTAGCCTTTTTTAGCAGTTCGGATGCGGCTTTTGAAGCCTCTTGGGTGTCGCCTTGTTCTACCAATCGTTTCAATAATGCAATATACGCCTCGGTTGCTCCTGCTTTATCCCAGGTAAAACCTTTTTTTTCTGCAAGTGCATACAACTCGCTCAACGATTCTTTACTTCCAACGCGGCTCAACGCATAAAATATAACTTTTTGAAAGTTTTCATCTTCTTCCGAAATCATTCCTTTCAATAAGTTTTCCGTATCAGCTACACGGGCTTCCCCTATCGCCAAAATCACATTCTGTTGAGCATTGAGCGTTCCCATTCTGCGAAGCAGGGATGATTTCAAGGCCTGCCCTGCCTTTTCGGTACGGATAGTGGCCAATGCTTGGGCAGCCGGGGCGCTTAGGCTCTCCTCGTTGAGATAACGCGCCAGTGCATCCACACTTTCATCCTTGCCGACTATCTGTAATTGTTTGATGATAAAAATCTTCGCTTCACGTTCATCTATCCTGTCCAGCGCTTTTATATAAGCTTGGGCTGTAGCTAAGCGCAGATTCTCGTCTCCTTTTCCCATCACATAATGCGAAAGACCGTTTAAGGCATAATCGACCTGCGCATTGCTTCCTTGTCCGGGGGCATGTAGCATGTTTACCAATGAAAAAATACCTTCTTCACCCGTTGAAAGTAGGTCGGCGAACTGTTTGGCATAGTCTTCCTGGTTATTAGCAGGCATTTGTGCCAAAACGTCGGCTATGATGGTTGAGACGGTACGGTTTTCCTGAGATTGCAACGTCGGCACACTTATCAACAGGAATAAAACAGGAATTAATACATATATATTTTTCATAAGAGTGTATTTTAACTATTAATTGTCTAACTATAAATTCCAGGGCGAACGTGTCGGCTGATTCAGTAAACGGTTGGCTGCCTCGTCATGGATAAATTCCAACTTTACGGGGTCGAAATGAAGCGTACGATTCAGGCGTAAGGCTACGGCTCCCATATTCACAATCGTGGCGGAGCGGAAAGCATTTTTTTCGTTCAGAGCAAAAGGCTGACGGGTTTTTACGCTCTCAATAAAATCGGTTACTTGTGGTTCCGGTTCGGGATAATCGGCCAATTTCTTTTCCCAGTCGGGAATATCGCACACAAAGTTTTTATATACACGTCCATTCGGACCGGATATATACGGCGCCTGAGGGTCGCCGTTATCACCTCCCCAAAGAACAATCCGGCAACCGTCTTCGTAAGTATATGTAATCGACCGCCAGACACCTACGGCATCAGGATGCTGCTGCGGCGCGTCTACTTCCACCTTGACGGGACTGGTGTTGTCTTTTCCCAGAAAATATTGCACAGGGTCTATATAATGCTGCCCCATATCGCCCAGGCCTCCGCCGTCGTAATCCCAATAGCCGCGAAACGTCTGGTGTGTACGATGCAGGTTGTATGGTTTATAAGGAGCCGGGCCTAACCAAAAATCGTAGTCCAGTTCGGCAGGAATCGGCTGCGGTTCGAGATATTCCTTTCCCACCCAGTAGAATTTCCAGTCAAAACCGGTATGTTTGTTGATGGTTACCGTCAATGGCCAACCCAGCAGACCGCTTTGCACTAATTTCTTCAGCGGTTTCACCGGCGTACCCAAGCCGTAGAAGGTATCGGTAAAGCGGAACCAAGTATTCAGTCTGAACATACGTCCGTATTGTTTTACAGCTTCCATAACCCGTATCCCTTCCCCAATGGTGCGTGTCATAGGCTTTTCGCACCAGATATCCTTTCCTGCTTTGGCCGCTTCAACCGACATAATCCCATGCCAATGGGGTGGTGTAGCTATATGCACAATATCTACATTCGGATCTGCTATCAAATCGCGAAAATCGTGATAGCCGGCAATCCGATCCGTCACTAACTTACGACCCAGTTCCAAATGATTCTTGTCTACGTCGCATACAGCTACTAAGCGAGTTCCGGCATAGTTGAGATGGCCTCGTCCCATCCCGCCGGTTCCGATAATACCTTTTGTCAATTGATCACTTGGGGCTATAAAACCTTTCCCCAATACATGTCGCGGCACAACGGTGAAAACTGCTATTCCGCCCAGTGTTTTTAGAAAATCTCTTCGATTTGTTTTCATTATTTCAATGGTTTATAAAATGTTATTTCAGTGTATTTGATTCATGGCAAATTATTGTTACAAACTTAGATAAAAATATGCGATTTATAAAACGGGTAAAACCGAGGTTAATTCTTTTTTTGAGGCGCTATTATCCAAAGCCACTACAATCCGTGTTTTTGTTTCTTTGATTTGATAATCAGCAAACTGTCTTTTATGTCAATAAATGTTTTATTTTTTATATTAAAGTAAAATATCATCAAAGTATATACATTA
>JAISZY010000221.1 GCA_031284375.1 Tannerellaceae bacterium
AACAAGCCTGAACCGGACTATCCGACGTACTTCGTGGTGATGGGAGTTTCTTTAACCGCTATTCTTTTATTGCGCTACACACAAGTACGTCGCCATAAATTGAGAGAAAAATGGGGAAAAGAAAAAGAAGAACAGGAATAAATGGCGTTTTTGAATCTTCAACTCCTTACTATAAGAATTTTGATTACTTTTGTACATCAATAGGATATTAAGGTATGAGAATTGTATTTTGTTTTTTATTGGTAGTAGTCATAGAGATATTCTCTGTGTTCACTCCGTCTTCTTTGTTTGCCCAACAAACGAATACGCCTCTTTCCGACGTTGCAAAACAGCGCTCTTCTCCCCCGTCCGTAGAAATTATAGCCATCGATAATCGTATCAAGGTACTCAATGCCCCGATAGGCAGCAGGCTTGAAATATATAGTGTGGTAGGCATCAAAGTAGTAGAAATCGAGATGAAACAACCTTGCGGCGAATACGTAGTGAATATTGCCAAAGGATACTACATTATCCGTATAGATGAAACCGTTCGGAAAGTGGCTATACGCTAAGGTGATTTTCAATATTTCTTTTGTAAAGATTCGAATAAATAGTATGTGTTTGTTGATAGCTCACTTGTAGTCATTTACTATGGAGTGTTTGAATGATTATAATAGATTATTAACAATTGAAGACGTGGAATTTTGCTTTTTTTGTGTAAATATTAAACTAAAACAATCGTTATTTGTTCAACATTAAAGAGATGTTAGTGAATTGATATGAGGAAATCTACCATTTGGTTATTAGCAATCGTACTGGCATTTGCTTTTGCCGGTTTACTTTACCTGCAAGTAACGTATGTAGGAGAGATACTTAGAACCCGAAGCGAGCATTTCAACGAAACGGCAAAAAAGTGTCTGCTTCAGGTATCTAAGAACCTTGAACTGGATGAAACACGCAAATACATAGAAGAAGATATAAGCCGGGACATAAATAACTACCAGTCCCGGAATGTAACCGGAATAACGGATGTACAGGAACATTTCCGGTTTGAGATGTCTAATTCGTCAACTTCCGGTTCCGTACAAGGGAGTATTGAGTTGCAGAGTTTTTCGAGCGCCGCGTCACGACCTTTGTCTTCTTTGTTGCAAAAACCTTCGTCGAACAATATCGTCAGCACTTCGAAGGAATATTACGATACATATAAACGCAGATATCTGTACAACAGCGTACTGATGCATGAAGTACTGATAAACATGATGAATACCTCAAGCCTGAAACCCATAGAGGAGCGAGTGGATTTTAAACAACTGAACAATTACCTGAAAATGGAATTTACCAATAGCGGCTTAAACCTGCCGTTCATTTTTTCGGTAGTAAACAAAGACGGGCAAACCGTGTATCAAAGCGGAGAAGTGAAAAAACAACCCATTGCATCGGATGTATTGACAGGTGTGTTGTTCCCGAACGATCCTCCGTCGAGACAAAACTATGTTAAAGTACTTTTCCCTACCAAACGGAATTATATTTTCAGTGAAGTGACCTTCATCATCCCTTCGGTTATCTTTTCACTCATGCTTTTGGTAACTTTCATTTTTACGCTGTATATTGTGTTCCGTCAGAAAAAATTGTCCGAGATGAAAAATGACTTTATCAATAATATGACGCATGAATTGAAGACGCCCGTCTCAACTATTTCTCTGGCTGCACAGATGCTGAAAGATTCTGATATTACCAAAAGCCCCGATGTGTTCGGACATATATCGGGCGTTATCAACGACGAAACGAAACGATTGGGATTTCTGGTAGAAAAAGTACTGCAAATGTCTCTGTTTGAACGACAGCGAGCAACACTCAAATTAAAAGAAATAGATGCCAACGACATGCTTTCCGGTATAGCCAATACGTTTGCTCTCAAAGTAGAAAAATACGAAGGAACCATTGATATTGATTTAAAAGCCGAGAAATCGACTATCTATGTGGACGAGATGCACCTGACAAACGTATTGTTCAATCTGATGGATAATGCCGTAAAATATCGCCGGAGAGAAGTTCCCCTCAAACTGATGGCACGCACATGGAACGAAAACGGGAAACTGAATATCTCGGTGGAAGATAATGGCATTGGAATAAAAAAAGAATACCTAAAAAAAGTATTCGACCGTTTTTTCCGCGTACCGACCGGCAATGTACACGATGTGAAAGGCTTCGGACTGGGACTGGCTTATGTACGCAAAATTATGGAAGACCATAGCGGCAGTATACGTGCCGAAAATGGTCCCGGCAATATAGGAACGAAATTCATTATTACTTTACCTCTTATAAAAAATAGTCATGGAAGAGAAACTTAGAATTTTATTTTGTGAAGACGATGAAAACCTCGGAATGCTGTTGAGGGAATACC
This sequence comes from Tannerellaceae bacterium, assembly GCA_031284375.1. GTDB lineage: Bacteria > Bacteroidota > Bacteroidia > Bacteroidales > Tannerellaceae > DFXE01. The sequence continues at coordinate 2,384 of JAISZY010000221.1, forward strand.
TCCAGGCAAAAGGTTATGTTACAGACTTGTTTCCCGATGGAGAAGCCGGGTACAGAGGTTTTACGAAAGCGAAATACGATCTTTGCGTATTGGACGTCATGATGCCGAAAAAAGACGGCTTCGTGCTTGCGCAGGAGATTCGCTCCGTAAATCCCGATATACCGATCATATTCCTCACTGCAAAAACAATGAAGGAAGATATTTTGGAAGGGTTTAAAATTGGCGCCGATGATTATCTGACCAAACCCTTTAGTATGGAAGAGCTTTTGCTCCGTATCGAAGCCATCCTGCGCCGCGTGAAAGGGAAAAAACTTAAAGATATTCCTTTTTACAGGTTAGGAAACTTCTTGTTTGATACGCAAAAACAAACTTTGTCTGTCGGCGATAAAGTAACCAAACTGACTACCAAAGAATGTGAACTCCTGAGCCTGCTTTGCGCACATGCCAACGATATTCTGGAACGTAATTATGCGTTGAAAACAATCTGGGTAGACGATAATTACTTCAATGCACGCAGTATGGATGTCTATATCACAAAACTGCGCAAACTGCTGAAAGACGATCCGGGTATCGAAATTATCAATATCCACGGGAAAGGATATAAGCTGATTACCCCTTCGGCCGAAGACCATACCAGAGACGAAAGCATATAGGAGCAATCAAAAGAAATAAAGCGTATGTATAAAACATTGATTCAAACTCTGTGCCTATGTGCCGGGATTGTTTTACCGGCACATGCGGCAGAGGAGGCAAGACTATTACGATTTCCGGCAACGAATGGAAGCGAGATTGTTTTCTCCTATGCCGGCGATTTATATAAAGCGCCGCTGGCCGGAGGAGAGGCCTCTCGCCTGACCTCACACACGGGATATGAAATGTTCCCCCGTTTTTCTCCCGACGGAAAAAGCATCGCATTTACCGGACAGTATGATGGCAACACGGAAGTGTATACCGTTCCATCCACCGGAGGAGAGCCGCTTAGAGTTACCTACACCGCAACAAACAGCCGCGACGACTTGGGCGACCGCATGGGGCCTAATAATATTGTGATGACCTGGACGCCCAACGGAAAAAGCATCGTGTACCGCAACCGTATCGGCAGCGGATTTGAAGGACGCCTATATGCCGTAAACAAAGAAGGTGGATTGCCGGAAGCGATTCCTTTGCCGGAAGGCGGTTTCTGTAGTTATTCGCCGGACGGAAAGCGATTGGCCTACAACCGCGTAATGCGCGAATTTCGTACCTGGAAATATTACAAAGGAGGAATGGCCGACGATATATGGATATACGACCCGGTGAAAAAAACGGTAGAAAATATTACCGGAAACGACGCGCAGGATATTATCCCAATGTGGGTAGGCGATTATATCTTTTTTATTTCCGACCGGGATCGTACCATGAATATCTTCGCTTATAATACGCTTACGAAACAAACAGAAAAAGTAACCAACTTTACGGAATACGACGTAAAGTTTCCAAGTGTGCATGGAAATGTCATCGTTTTCGAAAATGGCGGATACTTGTACCAAATGGATGCCGCCACACGTACGCCTCAGAAAATCCGGATTACGCTTTCGTCGGACAATATCTACGCCCGGAGTGAGATAAAAGACGGGGCCCAATACCTCTCCGACGTCAGCTTATCGCCCGATGGCGAACGTCTGACCATTACCGCCCGGGGCGAAATCTTTAATCTGCCGGCCGAAAAAGGCGTTACCAAAAATATCACCCGAACGCCGGGAGTACACGAACGAAACGCACAATGGTCGCCCGACGGAAAATATATCGCCTATATTTCCGATGCAACAGGAGAAACCGAATTGTATCTGCAAGATGCCGGCAACGGAGAAACAAAACAACTTACTCAAAACAACGATACCTATATCCGCGCCTTCAGATGGAGTCCGGATGCAAAAAAGATTGTATACACAGACCGGAAAAACCGGATCAATCTATTGGATGTCGCCACGCGCAAAGTTTCGCCGGCAAGGCAAGACCCCGCCGGCGAAATACGGGGAGTTGCCTTCTCGCCCGACAACCAGTGGCTCACTTATTCCCGTATCGCCGAAAATGATTTCTCCATCGTTTATGTTTACCACATCGCATCGGGAAAAGAATATCCTGTTACGGATAAATGGTACGAATCCTACGCGCCGGTATTCAGCAAGGATGGGAAATATCTTATCTTTTCTTCCGCACGGGATTTCAAACCCGTTTACGGCTCAACGGAATGGAATTATGTGTATAACGACATGAACGGGGTCTACCTGGCGCTACTGTCCAAAAATACGCCTTCGCCCTTCCTGCCCCAAGACGCCGGAAGCGCTTCGGCCGGAAAAACGGAAAGTAAAAAAGACAGCGCCGTTGTCTTCGACCCCGAAGGTATCACAGAACGCATCATAAAGCTGCCGTTAACGCCGGGAGCTTATCGGAACTTCTATTCCAATGGCGAAAAAATATACTATACCATCCATGGAAGTACGAAGTTGTACGACTTGAAAAAGCAAAAAGAAGAAGACGTAACCAATGCGGTAATGACGGTAGAACCGGGACGCAAAAAAGCGCTCTTCCAAAAAGGAAAAACCGTGTATGTGGCAGATATCCCCTCCGGCAAAACCGAACTGAAAGACAACGTGAACCTTGCGAATATGAAAATCGCCACCGATTATCCCCAAGAATGGGCGCAGATATTCTACGAAGCATGGCGCGCCATGCGAGATGGATTCTATGTAGAAAACATGCACGGGGTAGACTGGAAAGCGATGAAACAAAAATACGAAACGCTTGTTCCCTATGTGAAAAATCGCTTAGACCTCAACTATGTGATTGGCGAGATGATTGGCGAGTTAACCTGCGGCCATGCCTACATCACCCCCGGCGAAATGAACCGTGCCGAACGCATCCAAACAGGTTTGCTCGGCGCCGAAATATCGCGCGACGCCGGTAGCGGCTTTTTCCGGCTGGAAAAAATACTGCCCGGAGCATCTTGGAACGCCGGCCTTCGTTCGCCCCTCGCCGAGCCGGGCATAGATGCCAAGGCGGGCGAATATATCGTGGCTATCGACGGCGTGCCGACCCATACCGTAAAGGATATGTATGCGTTGCTGGTAGGCAAAGCCGGCGTACTTACGGAACTATCGCTCAATGCCCGGCCGCAGCTTGAGGGCGCCCGCAAGGTGGTTGTGAATCCTTTGGAAGAAGAATATTCTCTTTACCATTACAATTGGATACAAGAGAATATGCGGAAAGTAGAAAAAGCATCCAACGGAAAAATTGGCTATATCTATATCCCCGACATGGGGCCGGAAGGACTGAACGAATTTTCGCGTTATTTCTACCCTCAATTAGACAAAGAAGGATTGATTATCGACGACCGGGCCAACGGTGGCGGCAATGTATCGCCCATGATATTGGAACGCTTAGCCCGCGAACCTTACCGGCTCACCATGTCGCGCGGCTCTTCGCGCATCGGCAAAATACCGGATGCCGTACAGGTTGGCCCCAAGGTGTGTCTTATCAATAAATATTCGGCTTCGGATGGCGACCTCTTCCCCTGGGGCTTCCGCGCTCTGGGCTTGGGTAAACTAATCGGCACACGCACCTGGGGAGGAATTGTGGGCATCAGCGGTTCGTTGCCTTTTATCGACGGCACCGACCTGCGTGTACCTTTCTTCACCAGCTACGACCCGAAAACGGGTGAATGGATTATCGAAAATCATGGCGTTGACCCGGATATCCTCGTAGATAACAATCCGATTAAGGAATGGAACGGAGAAGATGAACAATTGAACCGCGCCATCGAAGAAGTCATGAAAGACTTGAAAGAACGCAAACCTCTGCCTCCCGTTCCCTCGCCTCGTGTGTGGAATAAATAGCCATAGGAAGTAAAACGCAAAGGCAAAAACAAAGTGGAAGAATAAAATGCTATTCTTCCACTTTTGTTTTTGATGGAACAAGACGCTCATTCCCGGGAATAAGACAC
>JAISZY010000057.1 GCA_031284375.1 Tannerellaceae bacterium
AGTTTTTGATTCTATCATGGGAATGCGAGCGCTTAGGCAATCGTTATTCCCATTTTTTGCATCAGGAAGGTGGCGTTCATGTTTTGAGCGACACCTTCTTTTAGTTGATAGGAAAAGAAGAGGGTATCGTCAATGATATCGGCTTCAAAGCGATAGTTTTTAATTTGCTGGGAAAACTCTTGTTCCAACGAACCTAATGTCAGGTCGTGCGTGGCAATGATGCCACAGGTTTTGTATGAAATCAGTTGTTTCATAAGGGCGAAAGAACCTTTTTGTTTGTCTTCGGAATTAGTTCCTTTCAGTATCTCGTCCAATATGATAAATAGCTTTTCGCCTTGTTGCAAGCGGTCTATAATCATCTTCAAACGTTTTAGTTCGGCAAAGAAATACGATTCGTTGCCAACTAAAGAATCGGAAGTCCGGAGGCTTGTCACCAAACTTGCCGGATAGAGAGTCAGTTCGTCGGCACAAACCGGAGCCCCTATGGTTGCCAGCAGGAAATTAATGCCTACCGTACGGAGGTAGGTACTTTTTCCCGCCATATTGGCTCCCGTAATAATCAGGAACCGCGGGCTTTCTTCTATTGTAATATCGTTCTTCACACACACATCTCGATGAATCAAGGGATGTCCCAGCGCCTTGCCCGACATCCTAAAATACGAATCAGACAGGGTCGGGTAAGTATAGTCGGGATGATTGAAGGCAAAGCCGGCAAGCGAACTTAACGCATCAAAATGGGCTAAGACGTCCAACCAATTCACCGCTTCCACACCATACGTTGATTTCCATTGCTCGATGGATATACAAGCCCTTATGTCGCGGAAGGTGAATATATTCAGCAAAATGGCGGTAAACGTTAAACGTTGGTCTAATATCCCGATCTGGGCTGACAATTTTTTTACAAGCTGAGAAGCGCGTCCCTTTTTATCCACCAATTTTTGCCTTATACCGGAAAGTACTTCGGAAGTAAAGGTACTGCCTTCTATACATTTCATCAAGCCGGAATAAGCAACAAGTATCTTCTCCAATTTATTGACCGACTGATGCAGTTTGTTTATCTGCCGGATGGGGATGTATGCCGTCAGAGCGCTGAGGACAAATAAAATGCCGAAGAACGCGAGTGGCATGTATCCCAAAAGCAAACAGACGAAAACAACGCTCCAAAGCAAGGGAACTATCCGGACGGATGCTTTCCGGAAACGGCTATTGGCAAAAAAGGAGGAGGTATTCACCAAGTACGCCAGCAATTTGCTGTCCTCTTGCCGCCCTTCGCTCCGGAGCATTCCCGTTACATAAAAATCCTGCCTCAATCCGGTAAGCGAAGCTAATTCTTTTACAGCCATCCGGCGTTGTAAGATAGCGTCTTTTTCCGTCAGAGGTTTTGCAAACCAACCGGCCAATCGTTCGCGTCCCATAGCCGTAACGGTGCGGTTGACGGATTGAAAGAAAGAACGTTCGCCGAATATATCCAGATCGAGACAAAATGAGTGTTCCGCATCTATTTTGTCGGAAGCTCCGTCGAAAGCGCTGAAATCGTAGTTTAATCCCTTTAGTTCATTGGAGCAAAGTTTGATTAACGTTTCCGCGTACGATTTCTTATACGAGAGGAATGTGTGTCGGATCATCAATACAACGAATAGGATGGCGTACAACGTCAATATACCGGCAAGCAATTTCCAATCCAACTCTCTTAAAAACCATACCGTTGCTACGGCTCCGATTACGAGAAGCAAACGAATGCTCCCGATACGGTGTATTTCTTTCTGCAATTTTTTTGCACGCTGCGAACATGCCTCTATCGTACTTTCGTAGGAATGATATACTTTCTCCATGTTTGATTTTTTACATCGGACTGCACCCCGTTAGATTAATCGATGCATCTTCTGTTTGGGTTTGGAAAGACAATTGTAACTGTGGGTATTTGGCTTCTATCCGCCGGGCAAGGGAATCACCTATCGACAAAGCTTCCACGGCTGTAAGGGGCAAACTCCCGTAGCAACAGAAAGCTCCTTCGCTGATAAACAAATCTGCCGATACCCACGAGAGATTGCGGATACCCAGTTCATCGGCCTTACATATAATATTCAGAGGCGCAGTTGTGTCGAATGATGCCCGGAGGCGTTTTATCTCTTCCGGCAACAATATCTCTTCTTTCTGTTGTTGCAGGGCTGCTCTTTCCAGCAGTCTCCTGCTGTAACTACCCACCCATATTCCGTTGTGAATATAATATCCGAAGAAATGGTTTTCCGCGTCGGGGTAATAATAGAAATTTATTCCATTCTCGGTTTGTACCTGGGGCGAATAAGGTCTGAATTTTTCCGGCAAAATATCGTTTGCTATCGTATGAGCGGTTTTACTCCCCACTTGCATATAAGCAAGCACGCCTTGCGGATGAAAAGAGAAAATAATCGAGGTCATTTGTTGATTCTTCCGGATAACGGACAGGAAGATTTCCGGTATTTCCCGGGCAAATATTTTATTAAGCAGAGGATTGTTCAGTATCATGCGGGAGAAGACTGCCGGGCGATTTACGGCCAGTAAGGTGGTTGCCGTGGGAGGAACCAACGTGTAGACATCGATACGGCTGTTGGCCTGTTCTTCATTTACAGCCTTGAAGTATGCTATAATTGCCAGCGCCATAATCAATATTGCAACAATACTGATGATTATTTCTTTCAGGTATCCTTTCATTTTTGTTCCGGAAAATATTTACACCACGATTTTATTCCACAAATATCGCATTTCGGATTACGAGCCGTGCATACATACCGCCCATGAAGTATCAGCCAGTGATGTGCTTTGGGGATTAGCTTTTCGGGGATATGCCCAACCAATTCCTTTTCCGGTTCCAGCGGTGTTTTGCTGTGATTCGTCAATCCGATGCGATTGGCAACACGGAACACATGCGTATCTACGGCCATGGCCGGTTTATCATATACAACCGAAGCTATTACATTGGCCGTCTTACGTCCTACGCCGGGCAATTTTTGTAACTCGTTTATATCCGACGGCACTTTACCGCCAAAGTCCGACAGTAATTTCCGCGCCATGCCCACTAAATGTTTCGCTTTATTGTTCGGATAGGAAATACTTTTTATGTATTCGTATACCACTTCGGGCGAAGAGGCGGCCATGGCCTCCGGTGTAGGAAAGGTTTCAAACAAGGTGGGAGTAACCATATTTACCCGCTTATCCGTACATTGCGCCGAAAGAATAACGGCTATAAGCAATTGGAAAGGTTCTTTGTAGTGTAATTCCGTTTCGGCTACCGGCATGTTTTCCTCAAACCAATGGATTACTTCTTTATACCGTTCTTCTTTGCGCATAGTTCCGGATATTACGTACCTAATCGGCAGACTCAAACTGCGTCAGAAAACGCACATCATTTTCCGAGAACAAACGTAAATCTGTTACCTGGTATTTCAGGTTTGTGATACGTTCGATGCCCATGCCCAACGCATAACCCGAATAAAGCCGGCTGCTGATGCCGCAGTTGTCAAGCACATTGGGATGAACCATGCCACAACCCAGTATTTCCACCCAACCGGTATGTTTGCAGAACGGACATCCTTTACCTCCACAGAGATTGCACGATATGTCCATTTCGGCCGAAGGTTCGGTGAAGGGGAAATAAGATGGCCTCAGGCGTATTTTCGTGTCTGCGCCGAACATTTCCTTGGCGAAAAAAAGCAGCGCCTGCTTCAAGTCGGCAAAAGAAACGTCTTCGTCTACATACAAGGCTTCAACCTGATGGAAAAAACAATGTGCGCGATACGAAATAGCTTCGTTCCGGTAAACCCTCCCCGGACAAATAATCCGTATAGGGGGTTGCTGTTTTTCCATCACGCGCGTTTGCACGGAGGAGGTATGTGTACGAAGAATGATCTCCGGATCGTGCCGGATAAAAAAGGTATCCTGCATATCGCGTGCAGGATGGTCGTCGGCAAAGTTCAGCGAAGAAAACACGTGCCAGTCGTCTTCAATTTCCGGCCCTTCGGCAATACTGAATCCCATGCGCCCGAATATGTCGCAAATCTCTTTCTTAACAATAGAGATAGGGTGCCGCGTACCCAAGTGTACCGGATAAGCGGTGCGCGTCAGGTCGTAATCGTCCGTGTTGTTTTCCGTCCCGGCAAACTCGTCCCTTAGCGTATTGATTCTCTGCTGTGCTTTTTCTTTCAGTTGATTCAAATATTGTCCTACTTCTCTTTTCTGTTCGGAAGCCACGTTTCGGAAATCATTCATCAACTGTCCTACTTCGCCTTTCTTGCTGAGGTACCTGATGCGTAGTGTTTCAAGTTCGTCGGCATTGGCGGCTTTCCATTCGTCCACTTCCCCAAGTAGCGCTTTAATCTTGTCAATCATTTCTCTGTCAGATTCTTTTTTAAGTGAAACAAAATTAGATGATTCTTTCCATTATGCAATAATTTCCTGTTTTTTTATCTGTTCCTGAACAATGGCATCTACTACGGCTACGGTGGTGAGATGGAGTATGTCGCGGGTAGAGCTTTCCAAGTCGGTGAAGTGGATGGGTTTGTTCAGTCCCATTTGTATTGGGCCGATTGTTTCGCCTACACCCATTTCGAGGAGAAGTTTGTAAGCGCTGTTGGCTGAACTCAGATTAGGAAATACGAGGGTATTGACATCTTTCCCTTTCAGTTTGCAGAAGGGATAGGTTTCGTCGCGCAACTTCTTGTCGAAAGCGAAATTGATTTGCATCTCGCCGTCTATCATCATTTCCGGATGCATTTTGTGCAGGTAATGGATGGCATCGTGTACTTTCAGGGGGCTGCCTTGTTTGTCCGAGCCGAAGTTCGAATAAGAAATCATGGCCATAACGGGGTCGTGTGCAAAGAATTTCACGGCGTCGTGCGTCAGGCGGGCTACGTCTATCAATACGTCGGTGGAAGGATGCCGGTTGATGAGCGTATCTGCTATAAAGAAGGTTCCTTTTTTACTCATAAGGATATTCATGGTTCCGAAGTATTTGTACGGAGAACGGATGCCGATAATTTCTTCCGCCAGTTTAATAACCTCGGAATAGCGGCTGTACACTCCGGTGATAAAGGCATCGGCATCGCCGGTTTCTACCATCATCATGCCGAAGGCGTTCCGGTTAATCATCTTTTCGTAAGCTTCGGAGAAGGTAACGCCTTCGCGCGCTTTCTTTTCCGAGAGGAGTTCCGCGTAGCGTATGCGCCGGTCGTTTTCGCGGTCGTGGCGCATGTTTACGATTTCTATATCGTCGATACAAAGGTTTTCTTCCAGCGCTATTTTGTGCAAGCGCTCTTCATTGCCCAATAATACAGGGTGACAAATACCTTCGGCTTTTGCTTCTATGGCGGCTTTCAGCATATTAACATGGTTGGCTTCGGCAAAGACTACGCGCTTGGGATTGGCTTTGGCCATATCCATGAAAGAGCGTACCAGAACGTTTTCGTATCCCATCATTTCGCGCAATTGATTGGTGTATCCTTCCCAGTCGGTGATTGTTTTGCGTGCAACACCCGAATCAATCGCGGCTTTCGATACGGCAATGGATACGGCGGTGAGCAAACGCGGGTCGAGCGGTTTGGGCAGGATATAATCTCGCCCGAAGGTAGTGCGTTTCAGTTTGTAGGCGGCATTGACTACGTCGGGCACCGGTTCTTTCGCCAAGTTCGCGATGGCTTTCACGGCAGCCAGTTTCATCTCTTCGTTGATGGCTTTGGCGTGTGTGTCTAAGGCGCCGCGGAAGATGTAGGGGAATCCCAATACGTTGTTTACCTGATTCGGGTAGTCGGAACGCCCGGTAGCGAAGATAATATCGCCGCGCGACTCCATCGCATCCGGATAGGATATTTCCGGGTTGGGATTGGCTAAGGCGAAAACAATCGGGTTTTTGTTCATCGACCGTACCATTTCTTTTGTCAATACGTTGGCTACCGACAAGCCCAGAAAGACGTCGGCGCCGGCAATGGCTTCCGGCAGGGTTTTTATATTCCGGCGGGTGGCAAATTCCTTTTTTGCCTCGTTCAGGTCTGTGCGATGGACAGACAGAACGCCTTTGCTGTCGCACATCACGATGTTTTCTTTTTGCGCCCCCAGCATCACGTAGAGTTTGGTACAGGATATGGATGCGGCTCCTGCGCCATTCACCACGATTTTTACTTCTTCAATTTTCTTCCCTGTTATTTCCAAGGCGTTGAGAAGTGCGGCGGCCGATATGATGGCCGTTCCGTGTTGGTCGTCGTGCATAACGGGGATATCCAATTCTGCTTTCAGTCTTGTTTCTATTTCAAAACATTCCGGCGCTTTGATGTCTTCCAGGTTTATGCCACCGAACGTGGGGGCTATGGCTTTGACGGTTTGTATAAACTTTTCCGGGTCTTTCTCATCTACTTCAATATCGAACACATCTATGCCGGCAAATATTTTAAACAGCAATCCTTTTCCTTCCATAACCGGTTTGCCTGCCACAGCGCCAATATCGCCCAGACCGAGTACAGCCGTTCCGTTCGATATCACAGCCACCAAGTTCCCTTTGGACGTGTATTTGTAAGCATCCAGCGGGTTTTTCTCTATTTCCAAACAAGGTTCGGCCACTCCCGGCGAATAGGCCAGCGATAAATCCGCCTGTGTACTATATGGTTTGGTGGGGATGACTTCTATTTTCCCCGGTTTTCCTTCGGCATGATACCGAAGTGCATCTTCTCTTGTCGCTTTTGCCATGATTTTTGTTGTTAAATGATTCATTCATTATGGAGTCGTTCATTAGTCGAACTCATACAGGTCGGAGGGTGTAGAACGCTTCAGCGTTGTAAGGCTTACATCTTTTCCTACACGTATGCCTTCGTTAAACAAACGTATGTTTACGGTCTTGTATGCCAGTTCGGGATGGTTGTTGTCGCGGCTGAGGTGGCAGAGCCATATATTCTTCAGCTCCGGATGATAATGGGTAGCCAGAAATTCGGCCGCTTCCCGGTTGCTGAGGTGGCCGGTAGAACTGGAAACCCGTTCTTTCAGAAACTGTGGATACGAGCCGGACAGCAACATTTCTTCGTCGTAGTTGGCTTCTATAATCAAGTGATTGGTCTTACTCACATAGGCGCTTATCGTACGGGTGATATGTCCCACATCGGTGGCGAACATAAAGGTATGGGAGCCGAAGCGGATGTGATACCCTACGTTGTCGGTACTGTCGTGCGGCACTTCGAAGGCGGTGATATGAAAATCACGGATAGCGAACGTTATTCCTTTTTCGATAATCCTGCGCGACGTACCCAACGTTTCCGTCACGTACCGGCTGGAGTCTATTCCTTTGTGCACGGCTTCGGTGGCATAGACGGGGATGTGGTAGGTTTCTCCCAGGCATCCGGCTGTTTTGATATGGTCGGCATGGTCATGGGTGATTAAGAGTGCGATAATTTGGGAGAAATCAATCGAATTTTCTTTCAGTATTTTCCGTATTGTGCGGATACCGATACCGGCGTCTATCAGAATACCATATTCGGAAGTGCCCAGATAATAGCAGTTACCACTGCTTCCGCTTGCCAAACTGAGGAAATATAGTTTCATATCTGTTTCTTATTTATCTGGGATTGTTATTTCTCCGATAAGCGAGCAATTCATATATTCTTTCACTTCTTCTGCGCTCATTCCTTGCCCAAAGAGGAACATCAGCTTAACGACAGCGCTTTCCGTTGTACTGTCGTAGCCGCTGATAACGCCGGCTTCGGGGAGCTTCTTGCCCGTTTCGTACCGGTGCATTTCCACGCATCCGCCTAAGCACTGGGTTACGTTTACTATAACGAGGCCTCTTTCTACGGCTTCCTTCAGCATACGGAGAAACCATTCGTCCTTCGGGGCATTCCCGCTGCCAAAGGTTTCCATTACAACGCCTTTCAGGCCGGGTGTATTAAGTATATTCTCTATCACTTGGGGCGACATGCCGGGAAACAGTTTCAGGATGGCGATATGTTGGTCTAAACCATAATGCGCTTTCAGGGGTTTGCGCAGCAGGGGGTAATATATTTGCGTCGTATCGTACCGGATGTGGACGCCGGCTTGCGCTAAGGGGGGATAATTGTAAGAGCGGAAGGCGTTGAAATGGTCTGCATTCACCTTCCGGGTACGGTTGCCACGGAACAATGTGTTTTCGAAGAAGATACACACTTCGGGCACAATAGGCAGACCGTTTTCTTTGGCGGCGGCTATTTCTATGGCTGTTATCAGGTTTTCTTTGCCGTCGGTGCGCAGCATACCGATGGGCAGTTGCGAGCCGGTCAGGACAACGGGTTTGCCTAAGTTTTCGAGCATAAAACTCAGCGCCGACGCCGTGTAAGTCATCGTATCTGTTCCGTGCAGGATAACAAAACCGTCGTACAAGGGATAATTTCCGGCAATGATTTCCACCATCTTCCGCCAGCCTTCGGGGCCCATTTCCGAAGAATCTACCGGTGGGTCGAACTGGTAGGTCGATATGGTGCAGCCCAGTTTTTTCAGTTCCGGCATATTTTCCTTCAGGTACCGGAAGTTGAAAGATTCCAGAGATCCTGTTTCCGGGTTTTCTATCATGCCGATGGTACCTCCCGTATAAATCAGCAAAATGGAGGCTTTTTCCTGTTGTGTGTTTGCATTTTCCGTCATAGGAGCGCAAACTTACATGAAATTCTTTCTATTTCCAAATCTTTGGGACGCTCACAGCGATTCAGGGAGAAAAAAACAGAGCGTCCCAAAATGGAAGAACTTGTGATATTGTCCTGATACGGGATATATTGGGACATGTATCGGTACAGACTACTGAAATGTATGCCGGAGTTGATATGGAAACTAAACGTAAAGTTTTGGAAAATGTATATCCCGATATTACTCCGGAAAATTTGCCGGATTGGAATAAGGACGAAAATTTTCTCGATTTTCTTGAGAAACTGTGAAATGTGGAAAATATTATGCGCAGTGTTTTGTCGGTTATAATAAACACTGTACATAAGGCTCGGTTATCGGTCCGATACCGGCGAATCTGTTTCTGCATTTTGAAAGATACGCAGACGATACGATATGCCACTGTGTAAGCCTGAAACAGGCAGAGTTTATCAAACGAGCCATCAAGAAACGGTTTGCCGAATGCAAGTTGGAACCCAACGAAGAAAAGACGAAGATTGTTTATTGCAAGAGGAATCATCGTGATATCCCTTATGAGTGCATACAATTTTACTTTCTGGGTTATACATTCAGGCCCAGACGTTCGATAGATGCACACGGAGAAGTTTTCCTGAACTTTTCTCCCGCAATCAGTAAGAAAGCGAGGTCGAAGATATGGGAAGCTATTCAAAATTGGAATTCCAACCATTGGGTTCCAATGGCATTAGCGGATATAGCGAAATTAATCCACCCAGTCATTCAAGGGTGGATTAATTACTATGGGCAACATAATCCCGGAGTATTGAAAGTAAGGCGCTATACAGTTTGACCGAATAAGAAGAGCCGTATGAGAGGAGACTTTCACGAACGGTTCCGTGAGAGGCTTAGGGTGAGATTCCCTTTGCCTACTCGATAAACTACTACAATCCGTGTTTTTGTTTCAATGATTTGATAATCAGCAAACCATCCTTTATGTCAATAAATGTTTTATTTTTTATATTAAAGTGAAATATCGTCAAAGTATATACATTATGATAGAATAAATGGGGCTCATATATCATTTCGTTAATGTATTTTAAAGTTAATTTTACCAGGTTTGCTATTTTATGAAAACGATTATACGCTTTTTGGTAATTTGATGTCGATGTTTCCCGGAAATGATTGCAATGAGTTCAGGAGATCATTGCAATGATTTCGAAATTTCATTGTAATGATTTTAAAAATGATCACAATGACTTTCCGAAGCGATGCTTATGAAAACTTAAAGACAATGCGAATTATAAAAATTTCACCC
>JAISZY010000131.1 GCA_031284375.1 Tannerellaceae bacterium
TCAGCCATACCTTAGAACCATCCGGCAGCGTAAGTTCCGCCCGTTGCCCTGCAGGAACAAACAACGTTTGAAAAGCAGGAGGCGCTTCTTCCTCCTCTCCCCGTTGAGCAAAAAATGTCATCCCACCCCACACCAGCAGAACAATAGCCGCTATTTTGGCCCATTCGTAAACCCATGTACGAACCAACATCCGCCCTTTTTTCGGCAACGCTACATGCCGCCCTTCCGGTTTATTAAATAGCGACAAGGCATACAACTTATGCAAAGCCCTGTACTCCTTCACATGCTCCTCCTTCACGTCCAGCCAGTCAACTACCGCTTCTATTTCTTCCGTTGTAACATTTCCCTCGATATACCGTTGCAATACATCTTGCTCCATACACTCGTTTTTGTTTGTTGTCTGATATAGGACAACACAACTTCAAAAACCCCTAAATGGCGATGCATCTATTGGAGATGCCTGCGTATCCCGAAGTTTCAGTGAAAGAAATCCGTATGATATGCTTTAAATTCCTACATTTGCACTCCTACGGGCAACGAATTATTATGGATAACTACAAAACGGAAATGAACTTTTTCACTTCTCTCTTTGATAAATACAGAGAGTCCTTTATCCTCTTTGCATATTCATACGTAAGAGATAGAGATGCGGCAGAAGATATATGGATGGATGCAATAATAGAATATTGGGAGAAAAGAGAGACGCTGCTGCCAAACACCAATATACCGGCCTATATCCTAACGATTGTAAAGAACAAATCCTTGAATTATCTACGACACATAACGATAAAAAGTGAAATTGAAATCACGATACATAAAAACGATGTAAGAGAATTACACCTTCGGATTTCTTCCCTCGAAGCCTGCGAACCATCCGAATTATTTGCCGACGACGTAAAGAAAATCATACAGGAAACATTCGGAAAACTACCCGAACAAACACGTCGTATCTTTTACCTCAGCCGATTCAAGAACAAAAAAAACCGGGAAATAGCCGAACAATTAAACATAAGTATAAAAACCGTAGAGTTTCATATCAGCAAAGCCCTCAAACTATTCTATTCGCAGTTGAAAGATTATCTGTACATATTCTTAGGGTAAACCGTTTGTGATGTGTTATTCTTATACGCAAAGAATAACACCGAAAGTGAAATGGAAAAAGAGTTACTTTACAAATATTTCGCAAACAAAACAACCTCCCAAGAAGAACATGTCATCCTGGATTGGGTAGACGCCTCGGCCGAGAATTACAAAAGATTTCTCGCCGAAAGGAAAATATGGAATCTCACCCTGCTTCATTCCAACGAAGATGCCTTCGGGAAGGAAAAAGGAAAGACCATCGGATTATGGAAAGCTATGGCCATAGCCGCCTCCATCGCCCTGCTTCTTTCCGTATCTTATTCTTTGTACTCGATTGCCACCCGGACGAAGGGCACACATTCCATCCTTGTCCCGCCCGGTCAGCGAACCCAATTAGTCCTCGAAGACGGAACGACAGTCTGGCTCAATGCACGGACAAAACTTACCTATCCCGCTTCGTTCGGAAAAGATTCCCGCAACGTGACGCTGAATGGCGAAGGATATTTTGAAGTAAACCCCGACAAAGACAGGCCATTTATTATCCATACCGAAAAGTTTAACATCCACGTTCTGGGTACAACCATCAATGTGTATGCCTACGACGCAAGCCCCGTACCCTTTGAATTATCGCTACTCGCCGGAAAAGTACGTATGGAAGACAAAAAAGGGAATATGCAGCTTGTCGCTCTAAAACCGAACGAATACGTAACCGAGCAGAATGGTCGCCTCGAAAAGAGAACCATCCCCTCCAGCGATCGCTTCCTGTGGAAAGACGGCCTTATCTGCTTGGATGATGAACCGTTTGATGTTTTGATGGAAAAATTTTCGGAATATCACGACATATCCATCATCATAAAGAATGACAAATACAATAAATACCGGTGTACGGGAAAATTCAGAATGAGAGATGGCATCGACTACGCGCTGAGAGTGTTACAAAAAGATGTGAAGTTCAACTATGAGCGGGACGACGAAACGCACACCATCCTGATTTATTAGCAAACAAAGAAGTATGAACCTTTTAATCTGACTCGATATGAATAACGGACCATAATACCACAAAAAAGAAGACCGGAAGCCGTCCCCACAGCTCCCGGTCAGGAATGTCAATCCGAGAAAAGTTACGAATATCTCAGTATTAACAATTAAACTATCACAAAGTTATGATAAATAATCTGTATCAGTTAATTCTTGCATTAGAAAAAAACAAGTTAGCTCATTTCAAACGAATTATGAAGTTCTCACTTCTCATGCTCTTTTGCATTGCTTTTTCTGCCATAGCCGAAACAGCCAGTTCTCAGAATGTAAAGGTTACGCTCAAGAAACAGGGCGTACCCGTTAGCGAAGTATTGAGAGAAATAGAAGAGCAGAGCGATTATCTGTTTATCTACAACAAACAAAATGTAGATGTTGAACGTATTACCTCTATCGACGTATCAAAGAAACCCATTACTGCGGCGCTGGACGAGCTTTTCAAAAACACCGATATCACCTATCTGGTGGAAAGCAAACATATTGTGCTGACCAAGAAAAGTGTTTCTACCGCCGGCGTACCACAACAAGACACCCGGAAGATTACGGGCGTAATAAAAGATGAAAATGGCGTGGAAATCATCGGAGCCAATGTACTGGTGAAGGGTACCGCCACAGGTACTATCACCGATATGGACGGAAAATTCTCTCTGGAAGCTTCGCCGGGCAGTACCCTGCAGATTTCTTACATCGGTTATCTAACGAAGGAAGTATCTCTCGGAAACCAAACATCGTTGAATATTGCCTTGGCAGAAGACTCCAAAGCGCTCGACGAAGTGGTGGTAATCGGCTACGGTACCATGAAAAAACGAGACCTGACCGGTTCCGTATCATCCATTAAATCGGAAGACATACAACGTTCGCCCGTTACTTCGCTCGACCAGGCCATTCAAGGCAAGGCTGCCGGCGTACAGGTCTCGCAGGCCTCTTCCGCTCCGGGTGGAAGGGTGATGATTCGGGTTCGAGGCGGCAATTCGCTAAGCAGTAGCAACGAGCCGCTGTATGTAGTGGATGGATATCCGGTTTCGGCAGGCGGCTCGGCAGGCGGTAACGGCACGGCGCAAAACCCGTTGGCTACTCTCAATACGGCGGATATTGCTTCCATCGAAATATTAAAAGACGCATCGGCCACTGCCATTTACGGCGCCCGCGGAGCAAACGGCGTAGTGCTGATTACAACCAAAAGAGGAAACATAGGAAAACCGCAAGTGATTCTGGATGCCTATTACGGCGTACAAACCGTGGCCAAACGATTGGATATGATGAATGCCGAAGAGTATGCCGCCTTGGTAAATGAAGCAAGAGCCAACGACAAACAGTCGCCGGTATTCCCCACGCCGGGTAATCTGTATTATTTTCCCGAAATTTCTTCCTTAGGAGAAGGGGTGAATTACCAGGATGAGGTCTTTACCGACGCTCCCGTACAGAATTACAACCTGAGTATTACCGGAGGAAACGATGGAATCAGCTATGCCGTAGGAGGAAGTTATTTCGGACAGGATGGCGTGATAAAAAACAGCGACTTCAACAGAGCCTCCTTCCGTTCTAATCTTGATTTGAAAATCTTGTCCAACCTCACCGTAAGCGCCAATGTATCGGCCAGTCATATATGGGCAAACGGTATGCCGTCTGAAGGCGATGGCGGAGGGGGAACCGGAGGAATTGTGCACGGAGCCATCCTGATGCCGCCCACGGTACCCATTTTCAACGAAGAGGGTAACTATACCATGACCAATCCTACGCCCGGTGGTACTCCTACCAACAACCCGGTGGCTACGGTCAATCATTATACGGAAAAACACGATATCGACCGTTTTCTGGGTTCGGTGGATGCCAAGTGGGAAATCGTCAAGAATTTAACGCTCAAAGTGACTTTCGGTACCGACCGCTCTACGGCAAACCGGGCTTATTACTGGCCCAAGGAAACGCACCGGGGATACAGCAAAAACGGAGAAGGATATCAAAGGTATGTGAAAGGAACATCCTACCTGAACGAAAATATCTTAACGTACAGCAATCTGTTTGGCCGTCATTCGATCAATGCCATGGCGGGATATACCTGGCAGGTTTTCGATTCCCGGTCGTTCAATGCCGGTTCCACCAATTATTCTACCGATTTATACCAGGCCAATAATCTGGGCGCCGGAACGACCTACGATGCGCCTTCGTCCAATAGAAATCAGAGCCAGTTGGCCTCTTATCTGGGGAGGTTGAACTACATCTTCCACGAACGTTATCTCTTTACGCTTACGGCGCGGGCCGATGGAAGTTCCAAGTTCGGAGAGAACAACAAATGGGCGTTCTTCCCCTCCTTTGCCGTGGCGTGGAGACTTTCGGAAGAAGAATTTATGAAGAACTTCGACTGGCTGTCGAATCTCAAAGTGAGAACCAGCTACGGAAAAACCGGCAATCAGAACATCGACAATTACAAATCGCTGGCCATGCTGGGTACCATGAATTACAATTTTGGCGGTTCGCTCAATGCCGGCGTCGGCCCCAACAATATTCCAAACCCCAACCTGAAATGGGAAACGACGGCAACAACCGGCGTGGGCTTGGATATCGGATTGTTCAACAACCGGGTCTCGCTCGTGGCCGATTACTATTACAAAAAAACAACCGATCTCCTCTGGAATAGCAGCACGCCGAGCACAAGCGGGTTTACGTCTATTTTCCGCAACATCGGGAGCCTCGAAAACAAAGGCGTCGAACTCTTTCTGGGAGCCGATGTGCTGACCGGCGCCTTCAAGTGGAATACGCAAGTGAACTGGTCTCGAAACCGAAACAAGGTGTTGGACATTCCGGGATACACTCCCTCGGTGCAAGGTTCCTTATCCGGACACCTGAAAGTGAACGGGAGTTGGTTGGAACCCGGTTTGCCGGTAGGGGTATGGAATCTGCTAAAGTACGACGGCGTCTTTCAGGACGAGGCTCAATTGGCCGCCGGCCCGCGGTCTACGGCAGATAAAGACCAATTGGGCGATGCACGGTTTGTAGACAAAAACGGCGACGGACGAATCAACTACACCGACGACCGCATGATAGTAGGCGACCCGAACCCGGACTTTATCTACGGATGGACAAACAACTTTTCCTTCCAAGGCTTCGACCTCTCCCTCTACCTCCAGGGGTCTCACGGCAACGATATCATCAACGTACAGCGGGCCGAATCCAACATCTCAGGCCCCTGGGGAAATCAGCGCCGCGAAATACTCAACCGCTGGACGCCCACGAATACAAACACCGACATTCCCAGAGCCAGAGTGACCGTAGACCCGCTCCTGCTGCAATCGGACTGGCTGATCGAAGACGGTAGTTATATGCGCGTCAAGACCGTCACGATGGGGTATACCTTCCGGAAAATAAAGTATCTCAAGGCGCTCCGGGTCTACGTAACCGGTCAGAATCTGATTACGCTGACGGATTACAGCGGCTTCGACCCGGAAGTAAACTCGCAGGGGAACAACAATCTGCAGATTGGCGTAGACTACAATGCCTACCCCTCGGCCAAGGCTGTACTCTTTGGCTTCAATGTATCGTTTTAAATTCTTATTAAACAATGATGATTATGAAACTTATACCATTCATACAAACTATCTTCCTCTCCGTAGCCTTCCTGTTCCTGCTGAACAGTTGCCACGACGATTTCTTGCAGGAAAAAGTGTACAGCAACATTACTCCCTTAAATTTCTACAAAACCGAACAGGACGCAAAAGCCGCTTTGGCATCCATATACAATGCCGTACGCAACAGCAACGGATTTCAGCGACAAGTTATCCTGGCGGCCGAATATCCCGGCGAAGCTACCTGGCCCAATAACTCCGGCGAAGCCTGGCGTGCGGAAATGGACCAGTTTACGTGGACTACCAGTTCTACCGGTTTTTACCAGATATGGTCTCAACTGTACACCCTGATAAATAGGGCGAATACGGTACTTACCTATATAGACAATATCGAATTTGTAACGCCCGGACTAAAGGAACAGGTAACGGGCGAGGTACGCTTCCTGCGAAGCTTTGCTTACTTGTACCTGATTCGGTTTTTCGAAAATATCCCCCTCAAAACGGAGGAGAATATGGAGGAAATAGACGTAACCAACCAGGGAACAACCGACGCCGTATGGTCGCTCATATTTTCCGATTTCGACTATGCCAAGAACAATCTGAGGCCCCGCAACACCGGAGCCGACGTAGGACGAGCCACCGCCGGCGCGGCCCATGTGATGTTGGTAAAAGCCTACCTCACCTGTGCCGGCAAACCTTGGTATAAATCCGAATACTGGAGCAAAGCGGCTCAGGAGGCTAAAGCCGTTATCGACAACAGCGCATATGGCTATGACTTGGAAGAAGACTACGAAAGGGTCTTTTTGCTCGAAAACGAACATGGGGCGGAATACATCTTCAGCCTCGAATACGAAAGCAATATGGGGCAAGGATGGGATTGGCCCTCCTTTACCGGCATACGGAGCGGAGACCAGATTAAATTGGACGGCTGGTCGTCGCTGGCCGCCGAAGAAGACTTTTTCAGTTACATGGACATTACGGACAAACGAAGAAACAAAACGTTTGTGATAGCCTATCAGGGAGTAAACAACCCCGACAATTCGTACACGTATCCGGGAAATATCTCTCTCCCGCACTACAATAAGTACATCGACCGCAACGACGTGGGCAATGGTACGGGCGATTATGCCATCAATCATTACATCACCCGCTTCTCCGACCTGCTGCTGATGCATTCCGAAGCCGAGAACGAAGCCAACGGGCCTACCGAAAATGCGCTCTACGGCATAAACCGGGTAAGGAGCAGAGCCGGGCTTCCGCTTCTCACTACGGCCGGGTATACAAAAGAAACGCTACGCGAAGCCATATTTGAAGAACGGCTTCTGGAACTATGCGAAGAAGGCCATGCCTGGTTTGATATGAAGCGAATGGACTTAATGACGAAGCGTATCCGGAAGTATAGGGTAGAAGAAAAACATTATGTCTTCCCCATTCCGCAGAGCGAGCTGGATGTAAATCCGAATCTGGAACAGAACGCTTTGTATAAGTAGCGGGAAATTTTGGGGAAAGTCCCAAAACAGTTGTGGAGACTCCGTCCCACTTTGGGAAAGTTCCAAAACAGTTGTGGAGACTCCGTCCCACTTTGGGAAAGTTCCAAAACAGTTGTGGTGGCTCCGTCCCACTTTGGGAAAGTTCCAAAACAGTTGTGGAGACTCCGTCCCACTTTGGGAAAGTTCCAAAACAGTTGTGGTGGCTCCGTCCCATTTTGGGAAAGTTCCAAAACAGTTGTGGAGCCTCCGTCATTGCGAACGCAGTGAAGCAATCCAGAATAGCGTATGTGGACTGGATTGCTCCACTCTGTTACCAATGACGATGTTGACGCACTGGATTGCTTCACTACGTTCGCAATGACGATACTCTCTCATATTATTCAATTAAAAACATTACTTTAGCAGAAAATTATTTATACCCCCATCGCATGAAAAAAATAATCATAATTCTCCTCTCCCTCTGGACATTCTCCTCTTATGCCCAGCAAACGGAATCGCTCTACCTGTCGGGGACAGGCAGCGACAATACGGTCTTGTGGGATTTCTTCTGTACCGCCGGACGCAATAGCGGCCAATGGACGAAGATTCCCGTTCCCTCCAACTGGGAGTTTCAAGGCTTTGGACAATTCACCTACGGACACGATACGGCGCGTATCAACGAGAGCGGGGTGTATCTCTACCGCTTCTCCGTTCCTTCGGAATGGAAAAAGAAACAGGTACATATCGTCTTTGAAGGTGTGATGACCGACACGAAAGTGAAAATCAACGGCCGCTCGGCAGGCCCCGTGCATCAGGGGGGATATTATCGTTTTTCGTATAATATCACCAAGCTGCTCCGGTATGGAACGGAAAACCTGCTGGAGGTGACCGTGCATAAATCGTCGGCCAACGAAACGGTGGAAGCCGCCGAACGAAAGGCCGACTTCTGGGTATACGGCGGCATCTATCGCCCCGTCCGCCTCGAAGCCTTCCCCGCTACGCATATCGAAAGGGTAGCTATCGACGCCCGTTGCAACGGCGATTTCCTCCTGGAGGTTCATCTGCAGGGAGACCTGCGCCGCACCAAAATAACCGCCCAAGTGAAGACGATGGACGGAAAACCTTTCGGCCGGGAACTCGACGCGCTGGTGATGGACCATCAGAAAACAGTCCGCCTCTTCAGAGAGCTCAAAGACCCGGCCCCATGGTCGTCCGAATTTCCCAATCGCTATCAGGTGGAGATTTCCCTCCGGAAAGACGGGCAGACGGTGCATACCATCACCCAAAAATTCGGATTCCGTACCATCCAACTGCGTCCCGGCGACGGTATCTATGTAAATCATACAAAAATCAAGTTCAAAGGCATCAACCGCCATACCCACTGGCCTACGTCGGGGCGGGCTACCCACTATGGCATCAGCCTGGCCGATGCAGAACTTATCAAGGAAATGAACATGAATGCCGTTCGCATGTCTCATTATCCGCCCGACACGCATTTTCTCGACATCTGCGATTCGCTGGGGCTTTACGTCATCAACGAACTTACCGCCTGGCAATACCCGCCCTACGATACGGAA
The DNA here is from genome assembly GCA_031284375.1 of Tannerellaceae bacterium. Lineage (GTDB taxonomy): Bacteria > Bacteroidota > Bacteroidia > Bacteroidales > Tannerellaceae > DFXE01. The sequence goes on from JAISZY010000131.1 coordinate 8,722, forward strand.
ATCGGTCGGCAGAAAGTAGAACAACTCATCACCCGCGACGTAAACCACCCCTGCATCCTCCTCTGGGCAAACGGGAATGAAGGCGGCTTCAACTTCCAACTCCTGCCCTACTATCCCCTGTTCGACATACAAAAGCGCCCCGTCATCCATCCCTGGATGGAAGAAGCCTACACCAACACCTTCCATTATCCTTCGTATGACGTTGGCGCCGGATTCCTCTTCCACGGAAATAAAATATTCTTTCCCACCGAAACCATCCACGGCCTGTACGACGGCGGACATGGCGCCGGACTGGAAGACTACTGGAACCTGATGCAACACAACCCCCTCAGCGCCGGATGCTTCCTCTGGGATTTTGCCGACGCCGGGGTGGTGCGAAACGACCGGAATAACGAAATAGATACCCACGGCAACCAGGGCGCCGACGGCATCGTAGGCCCTTATCGCGAGAAGGAAGGAAGCTTCTTCGCCGTCAAGGAAATCTGGTCGCCCGTCTACATAGAAGGTACCCACTTTCTGCCTCCCTCCTTCGACGGAACCCTTCGGGTAGAGAACCGTTACCACTTCACCCGCCTCAGTCAATGCACCTTCACTGCCCGGTGGATAAAGTTCCACTATCTGTCGGGACAAACCTCCACGCTGGAAGTCCCCGTAACCGTTCCCGACGTACCTCCCGGATTAACCGGCATACTCCGGATAGAACTCCCGCCTCGTCCCGCAGAGTACGATGCCCTCAGCCTCACCGCCACCGACGTATACGGAAAACATATCCATACCTGGACAAGAACCCTCACCCCGGCGCAGCAATACGCCTCCACCTTAGTAGATACAACCGGTAGCGGCGTTGTCCGGGAAGAACAAGCCCACAGCATTACGTATACGGCCGGCAATACCCGGCTCGAAATCGACAAACGCGAAGGTATCATCCGCGAAATAACCGTAAACGGAAAACGTCTCTCGCTCGCCAACGGCCCCCGCTTCACCCATCAGGGCCTCACGCTCGGCGAAGTAAAAAGCATCCGGGAAGAAGGACTCGAAAAAACGCAGTTCCTCTTTCGGGAGAACAATCGTTCCAGCCAACGCAACGTAATCCGGTTGGCGCTTCTTCCGTCGGGATGGATAGAAATAGCGTACAGTTTCGACGTAGGCGGATACCACGACCATATCGGCCTTACGTTCGATTATCCGGAAGAGAAAGTAAGCAAAATAAAATGGCTGGGCAACGGCCCCTACCGCGTATGGAAAAACCGGCAGAAGGGCGTATCTTTCCATATCTGGGAGAAGACGTACAACAATACCATCACGGGCGAATCGTGGGATTATCCCGAATTTAAAGGCTTCCACTCCAACCTCTATGCCGCCGACCTGATTACCCGGGAAGGCACCCTCCGCATCGTGGCTGCTTCCGAAGATCTCTTCCTGCACCTCTTCACGCCCGACAAGCCGCAGAAGCGCAATAACGACAACACCCTGGGACTATTCCCCAGCGGGCAGTTGTCTGTATTGAATGCCATCAGTCCGGTAGGCACCAAGTTCAGACAAGCAAAAGATACCGGTCCGCAGGGACAGCCCAACTATTTCCTGAGCTCCGGACATGCAGAACCCTTAAAAGGCAAGTTTTATTTAAAATATATTCCCTAAACCTCAGGAAACCCCTGCTTATTAAATTGACTCAGATGAAAAAGATTTTATTTTTTGTGGAAACATTTTTCCTTCTCACTCTCCTCTCGTGCAGTGAGAAAAGCGCCCATGAGGCGTTCAAACCCGATGTGATAAAGGCCACCATGCAAAAGGTGGCGGAATGGCAAATCGAACATCCGCGCCATGCCCCGAACGACTGGACGAACGGGGCCTTCTACGCCGGCCTGTTTGCCGCGTGGGAAACCACCAAGTCGCCCACCCTGTACGATGCCCTGATGGCAATGGGACGTGACTCCACCCAATGGCGTCCGTACAGACGCTGGTACCATGCCGACGATATAGCAATCAGCCAAACCTATATCGACCTGTACCGGATAGAAAAACAACAGCAGATGCTCCAGCCCACCATCGACACGCTGGAAATCCTCCTCTCCACCCCCTATCCGTACCGGGGAATAGAGATAATCAAATGGTGGTGGTGCGACGCCCTGTTTATGGGGCCGCCTGTTCTGGCGAAAATGACGGCCGTAACCGGCAATCCCAAATATGCCGCAGCGAACGACGAATACTTCCAAGAATGTTACGATTTGTTGTACAACAAAGAAGAAAAGCTCTTTGCCCGCGATTTGAACTATGTAATAAAAGGAGACAGCGCCGATCGTTGGGAATCGAACGGTAAGCGGGTTTTCTGGTCGCGCGGAAACGGTTGGGTGATGGGCGGTTTGGCACGAATCCTTCAGGAACTGCCGGCCGATTATCCGAAACGGCCTTTTTACGAACAGCTATTCAAGGAAATGGCCGGTCGCATTCTCAGCCTTCAGCAGTCGGATGGTTTATGGCGAGCCAGCCTGCTCGACCCGGAAGCCTATCCCGGCGGCGAAGTAAGCGGTTCCGGTTTCTTCTGTTATGCCTTTGCCTGGGGCGTAAACAACGGATTGTTGGACAAAGAAACCTATAAGCCGGCCATCGAAAAATGCTGGATAGCGCTAAACAACTGCGCAAACGAAGAAGGCCGCATCGGATGGGTTCAGCCCATCGGAGCCGACCCTCGGAAGAACTTCGACGAAAACAGTTGGGAAGTGTACGGAACAGGCGCCTTCCTGCTGGCCGGAAGCGAAGTTATTAAAATGAATTAACCTCGCCTCCGGGTGTTATCCGTTTACAATCCCTCTCCATCGGCCAGCAGAATGGCGAGCCAGTAAAGCCATTGTGTGGCCGACTGGAGTATTTCGGGATTGATAGAATCGGGATTGTCTAAGGGATGATGATAATATCCTCCGCCCGCCGAACGCAAATCGGCTACGGGATATCCGGCTTTTGCAAAAACGGCTCCGTCCGTACGCGGCCGGGTGAGATACGGACTGCTTTGCGTATAAAGACGGCGATGTACATATTTGTTGTTCGCTTCCAGCAGATAGGATTCCAAATGCGGCGAATGAGCGGCATAGGCAGCGCTCAGCGCTTCGCCGGCTCCCATCTGTTCGAGATTCACGATAGCTTTGATTTTTTCTTTCGGGATAAGCGGATGCCGGATATACCAGGAACTACCCGTCAGCCCGGCTTCTTCGCCGTCGAGGCTGAGGAATAGAACGCTTCGCTTGGGTTTGACGGCAGATTCGGACAACGCTTCGGCTACTCCGAGCAGGGCGGCGGTAGAGGCATTGTTGTCGTTTGCCCCTGCAATGTGATAGGGTATCATCCCAAGATGATCCAAATGTGCCGAAATCACCACGTACTCGTCGGCCAGTTGCGGGTCGCTACCTTTCACTATGCCCAGAATATTCTTCCCGGTGGCCTGGGGTTTGTAGGTAGAAACCATCTTGATGCGGGCTTTTTTCCCGGTATGAAAGGAAGCCGGTTTGTGTGTTTCGTATATTTTCCGGATGGTTTCCTTGTACGTTTTACCTGTTCCTAAGAAGAGATCTTCCACCACAGATTCGGTAATATTGCAATAAATGAAGTCGGGCTGATACAAAGCGTTGGGGCCCGGCACCCAATAATAGAGCATTCCGGCCGCTCCGTGCGCTACGGCATTGGCCAACTTGGTTTGATGCAGCGTATGTTTGTACCAGAGAGCGATGGAGTCGGCCGAACGACTCCGGTTGGGCGTTTCACCTTCGATAAGCACAATCTTTCCTTTCACATCAATACCTTGATAGTCGTCGTATCCTAATTCCGGGGCCGAAACGCCGAAACCGGCATAAACCACCTCGGCCGTTATATCTCCATTGCCGGAATAGTTGCCGGCAAACCAACCGTCGGCCCAGGGATAGGATTTATGCAGCCACACGGTTTCTTTGCTTTTGCCGGTTTGCAGGGGAAAAAGTATTTCCATCGTACTCCCCTCTTCTATTTCTACCGTAGGATGCGGATATTCCTGGATGTATCCTCCGTCGGGGCCGGCGGGCAGCAGATTCCACTGCGCAAAATAGCCCTTTACTATTTCTACGGCCTGCGCCATTCCTTCGGAGCCGGCAAGACGTCCGCGCAGCGTGGTGTCCGAGAATTGGCATACGTAGCCGAAAAGTTTGGCGGAAGTAATGTGGCGATGCATGGCGTCGAGGTATTTCTCTTCGTCGGTTGCCGGTTGTCGCTGGGCGAACAGCACGGTTGCACATAAAAAACTTAGAATGATCAATGTTCCTTTCTTCATATACTATGATTTTAAAATATGATTTGTTTTCGTGTCAAAAGTATTGTTTTTTGTTTCATCCGCAGCAGTCATTTGCTGTATTTATACGTTATGCGGCATGGATTTGTGCATTAGACATTATCAAAAAAAACTCCCGGATAGGTCTTTGCCCATGCTCGAACGTTTTTTCTCCGGCAGATCACGGCAGAAGTATATGAAAGAAGAGTATAATTAACGTATAGCCGTAAATAAATTGAGGGTGTGTCCGGAAAATCAGACACACCCTCTTTATTCATCCCACTCAGGTTGAATTAATATTTATCCCAGAATATTTTTGTTGTCAGCAAGTCTCCACCTATTAATTGAGATGCGGCCTTGTAGTTGGCATTATTCAGGGTTTGCTCATTTACCGGAAAGGTAAAACGGGTAGGAATTTCGCTTTCTTCTCGGATGAGCTGAGCTATGTTGAGGCGAGGATAATCCAGCCTGCGCCACGTTGTATAGCCTTCCAATCCTCTGGTGTAAAAAGAAAGCCATTGCTGAAGGGCGATTCGTTCTTTCCACTTGGCTTGGTCGTATTTCACCTCCTCTTTGGCTAAGTAATCTTCCACGCCCGCAGTGTTCCAAAATTCAAAAGAAGTTTGGATAGCTTCGTTATAATATGTTTCGGCCGGCGAGGGGAGACTGAATCCTCTGGCTGCCGCTTCGGCCAGATAGAACAGTACTTCGGAATAAGTGAACAGGATACCCTTGAAGTCGGGCGCCGAGATGGCATCCGGAATATGGGAATGGCTACCGTAGGGCGCTCCGTATCCGTAGGCGCCGCCTTTGTATTCTCCTTCATAGAGGGTGAAGTATGCCGGGCGACGCGGATCTTCCAAGCCGTTCATAATATCTACAATGGTATTGGCGGGGATAAAGTCGTGCCGTCCCGAAGCAATCACATCGGCATAGATAGGATTGAAATTGGGTGAGGCGCTGAGGTATCCGAAAAGGGCATTGTCGCCGGCTGAAGCAAAGGCTCCGCCATTGACGCCGGAAAGTATGGTAGATTCCGCCAATGCAGGGTCGTAGTCCGACAGGGTGATGCCCAATTTTATTTTCAGCGAGTTGCCGAATTTAATCCATTTCGCCACATCGCCTCCGTAAAACAAATCGGCCGAGCCGTAGCTGTCGTATCCGGCGTCTAAGCGGCCAACGGCGTCTTCTACTTTCTTAATTAAATCCTTGTAGATAACATCACCCGCTTCGTAGGCCGGATATACGTTCTCGGCATTGAGTGCATCCGTATAAGGTACGGCGCCGAAGATGTCTACCAGTTGCTGGAAGGCATAGGCCCGCAGCAGTTCTATAATCATCAGTTTATTTTCTTTTATCTTCGGACTTGCGTCGTTAAGATATTCCGTGGCGGTGATAATTGTTTCTGCTTCGAGAAAATCCTTAAGGGCATCCCTGTAATAATAACGGTAGTTGTTGTCGGCGATATTGCGGGTTGTAAGGTCGTAATTCGCCTCGTCCGTGTAGGTTGTTTCCGTCCAGTACTGCGCCCAGAGCTTGAAGATATTCTGATTCACATTGGTAGAACTGACATGGTCTATCAATTCTTTCTGGGCGTTCGAGAAGAGGGATTCTCCACTCACTTGAGCAGGGTTTTTCTTGTCTTCGTTAAATTCTTCAAACCGATCCGTACATGCAGAGAAGAGCAAAGGCAGTACGGCTACAATCAATATATGTATCTTTTTCATACGTGCATACTATTTAAAATTGAACATTGAGGGTTAATCCGATATTCCGTTCCGTAGGCGCTACACCGCTTTGCCATCCCTGTATATTTCCGGAACTCTGGGTAGCTTCGGGGTCGGCATAGGGAAGGTTTTTGTGGATTATCCATAGGTTTGAACCCACTATGGAGAGCGAAGCTCCGGATATGGCGCGGCTTTTGGCCAGCAGCGTTTTGGGGAAGGTATAGGTAAGAGACAGTTCGCGGAGTTTCACAAACGAAGCGTCGAAAACGAAAGCGCTGTTGGGTTTGGCCTTGTATCCGTCGGCAATATAGCTCGATTCGTCCACACGGATCGTATTGGGCGTGCCATCTTCCCGTACACCTGGAAGCACCGTACCTCCACTGTTGGGAGCATATCCTTTGGAATGATCTTTCGGATCTGCCCATACAATCGGGTCTCGTTTGGGATTGCCCAAGTCGTTCTGTCCGGCGCTTTCCTTATATACGCCGGTAGCCCCTCCGTAGTGCATATCCAGCGAAAATACACTACCGCCGCTCTGCGCGTCTATCAGGAAATTGAGCGAAAAGTTTTTGTACGTAAGCGTATTGCTCAGTCCGCCCGTCCAGTCGGGATTCACGTTGCCCAGCACGATGTCGTTTCCCGGCGTGAATTTATAGATACCGTTTACGTCGATGATTCTTCCTCCGTTTTCATGATATACATAATCCGTTCCGCTTATCACGCCATAAGGTTTTCCTACGCGGGCATTGATGGTAACCCCGCCTTGCAGGGAGCCGAGCTGGAGATTGTCTACTTCATGCCCTGTTTCGTCTACGTAGAGAGAAACCACTTTGTTGCGGTTGGTGGCCCAATTGAGTTTTACATCCCAACTGAAATTCTTTGTTTTCACCGGCGTAGCGAAGAGCGATAATTCCACGCCTTTGTTTTCTATTTCGCCGGCATTAATCCAACGCTCATCGTAGCCGGTTGCATAAGAAATGTTGAGAGGTAGCAGTTGGTCAAACGTCCGGTTGTTGTAGATTGCCAGATCAAAGCCTACGCGATTGTTGAGGAATCCGGCTTCCAATCCGGCTTCGAATGCCTGCTGACGTTCGGGCTTCAGGTTCGGATTGTTTCTCGTATCGGGTACAGTCACCATCGCGTTTCCATTGAAAGGAGACACCGGCGTGTAGGAATCTCTTACGCTCAATGCCGGAGCGCTGTTTCCTACTTCGGCAAAATTCAGTCTCAGTTTTCCGAACGAGAGCCAATCCTGCTTGAACAGATTAGAGAATATAACGCTGCCCGTAAGCGAAGGATAGATATAGGCATTGTTTTCGGCAGGCAAAGTAGATGCCTGGTCGCGCCGTATGGTTCCTTCTATGTAGTACGTATTTTGATAGCCCAGCGAGGCGCTGGCAAACAGGCCGTTGATGCCGATGCGTTCATAATCTTCTTCCGGTGGAAGCATCGGATCGAGGCTGTTGCTCAGGGCAAAGACTCCGGGAACAGACAGACCGTTGTTGGTAGAAGCATACACCTGGTCGAGTGTGCTGCGACGGATGTTTACGCCGGCCAACGCCGTCAGATCGAAATTACTTCCGATGGTCTTGTGGAAATTGGCGAGCAGATCCACATTGGTTTCGATAAACGAACGATCCAAGCGTGCATAGCCCGACGTACTTTCGTACATCCCTACGCCGAAGCGTTCCGCATGTGAACCTACCGCTTTCCGTTCTTCCTGCAGATAACCATACGTATCAATCGCGTAACGCCCCATAAGGCTGAGGTAGTCTGTAAGCTTCCATTCCAATTTTGCATGAGCTATCAGGCGCTGCCTGCGGTCTGTTTCGTAATTTTCGTACCTCGACCAATAGGGATTGTCCCAATAAGCAGGCGTACCATCGTCCCAACTAACCCTGTTCCACGTAGCATTTAAACCGCTTGATTTATAAACTTCTTCCAGTTGTTTGATGTCTACATTGGCCTGATACCACTGCCGGAACATCGACATCATATTGTCGTTGTATCCCGTGGGAGGGCGTCCCAGGGCGGACGTATGGATATAGTTGGCAGAAGAGCTGATGGTAAGGTTGGGCAATATATTATAGCTCCCCGAAAAGCTCGCACTGTTACGTTTGATAGACGAGTTCGGCATCGTACCTGTCTGGTCGAGATTGGTATACGCAAAACGATAAGTAGAAACGTCGCTCCCGCCCGATACATCAATGCTGTTTGTGAGACTAACGCCTGTTTTGAAGAAATACTCCGGCCCATTGGGCGAAGCCACGTAAGGCGTTTTCTTTCCATAATTGGACGAAGTAGGATAGAACGAATCCCACTGGTAGACCGGTGTTCCATCCAGTTTTCCTCCGCGTGATGCGTCTTCGTAGTATGGCACCAGCAAATCTTCCAGCCCATCGCCATCAATATCGGCATAATCAAAAAAGCCGTTGGGCGAATCATAATATTGACCGTATCCGGCGCCGTATTCTTTCTGATGACCGGGCATGGTGGCCATATCGATATTGCTGAGGGTTACGTTTGAACTCAGTCTCACAACAGGTTTTTTCGATGCACCTCCACCTTTCTTTGTCGTGATAAGAATCACTCCGCTCCCTGCACGCGAACCGTAAAGGGCCGTAGCCGCAGCTCCCTTCAGAACGCTTACCGACTCAATGTCGTTGGGATTGATATCCGAAGCCGTATTCCCGTAGTCGTACCCGATGCCTCCGTTGCGCTGAGTGGTATGATTCACGTTAGAATTATCAATCGGCACGCCGTCTACAACAAACAATGCTTGGTTGTTTTGCGTCAGCGAAGAAGCGCCCCGGATAAGCACATTGACGGAACCGCCGAAATTGGTCGTATTCTTAATTTGCAATCCGGAAACCTTTCCGCTCAAAGCCGCAACAAAGTTGTTCGTCTTTGTTGTATTAATATCATCGCCATCCACTTGCTGAACGGCATAGCCCAACGTTTTTTTGTCCCTCGAAATCCCCAAGGCCGTAACGACTACTTCCTCCAGATTCTGTGTGCTTGCCTTCAGCACGATTCGCAGATTGGGCTGTATGGCTACTTCCTGGCTTTCCATCCCGAGGTAGGAAATAATCAGAAATGCTGCCGATGCCGGCGCATTAAGTTCAAATTGCCCGTCCAGATTTGTAATACTGCCGATGGAAGTACCTTTTACTATGACCGACGCTCCGATAATCGGTTCTCCGTCATCGTCGGAGACAACTGTTCCGGTTACTCTTTTGTTCTGAGCAACCGCCATGCCTGTGCAAATCATAAAGCACAGCAAAATGTTAATCAGTTTTTTCTTCATAAACTCTCTTTTTATCAGACTTTATCAAATATTTTGCGCTTCCTTCTAATGTTTAGACGAAGATTTAATAACAGGAAACGCTTCTTTATTAACTCTTCGCATATTGTTGTAAAATAATACCCAAACTCTTTTATATCGTAACTTTAACTTCTGTTCTATAACATCAGAAGAGTTTTTGTTTATATTAATATATAGTATATGGTGATTCGAAAAACAAAAGTATATAAAAATATCGAATAACAATATCATTTATTCGTTTTTTTGATATTTAACATTCACTTTGATTGTATTTCCATAAAAGTATCACCTTTGTGAAAGTTGTTATCCGGAATATTAAAACTAAAGTTCCCGACAACGCAATGCCTTATAGTAACTCATGTTACGCACGATTATAATTTTGACCGTTTCAAGTTCATTCCAGGCATTTTTTAAAGCCCTGAAATAAATTGGGGATTTGAGGGCAAAATGATTCAATCTATGAATAAATTTGAATCGTTCCAATTTGATGTAAACCAACAAAGAGGCAAACAAATGACAGGTTTGCGTGGTTACCGTTCTTGTTGGCGACTTTGCCAAAGAGGCCTTCTGTTTGAGTGACTTGTGATATTCTTCCACACTCCACCGTTTCTTGTAAAGTGTCCGGAAATCTTCAAAGGTCTTTTATCCAAACTTTAACGGGCTGTTCCGCCTGTAGCGGCAATTTGTCCATACTTGTCCACCGGCCTCTATTCCTGTCTTGCGCAGAGATGTTGATTCTCGACTGCCTGTTGAAGCATGGAACGCATCATCGCATTTTTGGTTACCGGACTTTGGCGTTTTTCCTTATGCGTTTTTATGTCGCAGAACCGGACAGTCTTTTTTAT